>DOHD01000031.1:0-20152 GCA_003535455.1 Acidimicrobium sp. | reverse complement strand
TCGCTCATACTGCTAATCACATCGTACGACCCCGAGCCCTGCGCTTGGTTCGCGCAGATACACAACGGCTTTGCACCAAATATCAAGCCAACACGGGCAGAATAGAAGGAATGCGTGTGGCCTACTCTTTGGAACAGTGCTGGCACCGCGTGCCCGGGGGCACTGCGACCGCGGCTATTGAAGTCGCCCGGGTGTTGCCTGGCTTGCGCCGCGATATCGAACTCGTGGGGTTTGCCGGTCGCCACAACTTGGCGCCACAGGGCGCCTATCAACCACCAATAAACGTGCAACATTTGGCGCTTGGTGGGCCCGCGCTTTATGAGTCTTCGATGCGATTTGGTTGGCCAAAAGTCGAGAGCGCAACAGGCAAAGTCGATTTATTGCATTGCACATCGATAATTCCGTTTGCGACAAATGCCAAACTAGTCGCGACGATTCATGACCTCGCATTTTTGAAGTATCCGCAATTTTTTAGTCGGCGCGGCAACTCTGTTTTCAGACGCAGTCTAAAAATTTTGTTGAGGCGCGCCGACATGTTGCTTTGTTCATCGCAGGCGACGCTCGAAGATTGCACCGAGTTCGGCTTTTCGCCAGATCGATTATCTCACGTGCCTCTCGGAGTTTCTGCGCCGATGGTGATGACGACCCGTGACCAGATCAAGTCCCGCTATCGGTTGCCCGAAAATTATTTGCTTTTTGTCGGCACGCTCGAGCCTCGAAAAAATTTGTCGCAACTTATTGCGGCTCTTGAAACTCTCGGCGACTCGGTGCCCGAACTTGTGGTGGTCGGTGCAACTGGCTGGGGCGATGTCTCTCAGGTCGCCGACTTTTCAAGCAGCGTTAAGTCTCGGGTGCATTTTGCCGGGTTCGTACAACCAGGTGACCTTGGGGCGATCTATAAAGCAGCCGAAGTGCTTTGCTATCCGTCGCTTATGGAAGGTTTTGGTTTGCCGATTCTTGAAGCAATGAGTTACGGAACGCCTGTGGTTACGAGCAAAGGCTCGTCGACCCAAGAAGTCGCCGGAAACGCGGCGGTTTTGGTCGACCCACTCGACGTTGCCAGCATCGCCGACGGCGTGTTGCAAGCGATTCGACATCGATCTGAGTTGTCGCGTCTTGGTCTCGCACGGGCAAGTGAAATGACGTGGCAGGCAACCGCAACAAAAACAGCCGAAGTATATGAACGGGTCGTTCGATGACGGTTCGAGTCGGCGTCAATTTGATGTGGCTTCGCACTGGTCAAGTGGGCGGCTCGCAAGAATATTTGGTGCGTCAGTTGACCGGTTTATATGAAGCAAATCTCGACGAGTTCGACGTGACGCTATTCGTGCAGGCTGGCTTCGCCAAAGATCATCAGCAATTGGCAGAACTTTATGATTGCGTCGAGGCCCCGCGCCATGGTGGCAATCGAGTGTTGCGAATCTTGCTAGAACAAACCTGGCTCGCGGTCAAAGCGAGAAAATTTGACCTAATGCATCACGGTGGTGGCACGATGCCGTTTTTTGCCGGGCGTCGCAGCGTTTTGACGATCCATGATGTGCAATATTTGTCGTTTCCAGAAAATTTCAGTCGAACACGGCTCGCATATTTAAGCAAGGTTGTGCCACGGTCAGTCGCCAGGGCTTCGCTCGTCAGCACGCCAAGCGAATATGTGCGACAGAAGTTGATCAACAAGTTTGCTGTGTCGCCGGCCAAGGTCAAAGTTGTGCGACACGGCATCGACGACCAACTTGGTGCGGCGGCAACGAGCGAGCAAGAGTTGCGACGCAGGTTCAGGCTTGAAAACAGGGATGTTTTGTTTTTGCCCGCCGTGACGCACCCGCATAAGAACCATAAATTTTTGTTGCAGCTTTTGAAGACTCACTGGGTCGACAAGAACCTTGTTCTGGTTTGCGCTGGTGGCAAAGGTCGCGCAGAACTCGAGTTCATGCGCGAAGTTAGGCGACTCAATTTAGACGACCGCGTCATTCGCTTGAACCGAGTCGTGGATGAAGATCGCGATGGATTGTTGAAACTTGCCAAAGCATTGGTGTTTCCAAGTTTGTATGAGGGTTTCGGTGCACCGGTGATAGAGGCGATGCAACTTGGGACGCCCGTGATCGCCAGCGACTGCGCCGCCTTGCCAGAAATTATTGGTTCAGCGGGTTTGGTTCTGCCGCTCAATTTAGATGTGTGGTCGGGCGCACTCGACGCTGTCAATTCACGACGCGACGCTTTGGTTGCGGCGGGCAAAGTTCGCGCGAAGAATTTTTCAATCGCAAACTCTGGCAAAGATTTGGCCCAGGCCTATCGAGCGGCAATGTGATGACAAAGAAGCTGCGCCTGATCGTGCTTTGTCCGCACTTTGAGCCGGATATGGCGCCGACCGGTGTTGTGATGACGCGAATCGTTCACGAACTTGCCGCACGCGGACACGAACTGCATGTCGTTACATCGTTGCCGTGGTATCGCAAACATCAAGTCGAGACGGGGTGGGCGGGCGCGCTGTGGCGGATCGAAAAAACGCAGTGGGGTTCAATTAGCCGAGTTCAGCCCTTTGCGGGTCAAACAAAAAGCAATTTGTTTCGGCGCGCAATTGGTTTTATCTTGTTCAGTTATTTCGTCGGGCTGCGGGCGCTTTTCGCCGGCAGATTTTGGCGCCGAGTAGACGGTGTGTTGGCGATGTCGCCACCGTTGACGCTGGGTTTGATTGGATGGCATACGAAATTGTTTCGTGGCGGCGAACTTGTGTTCAACATTCAAGATGTGTTTCCTGATGCTGCCATTGCGACTGGTGCGATATCAAACAAGAAAATTATCTCAGCGGCATCATGGCTTGAGCGTGTCAGTTATCAGCGATCTGATTCAGTTGTGCTTTTGTCGGATGACTTGGCGAACAATGTACAAAGCAAACTCGATCAAAAATTTCACAAGCGCATCAAAGTGATTCCAAACTTTGTCGACACTGAGGCGATTGTGCCAATGTCACGTTTGACGAATTATCGTCGTGAACTTGGTATCGACGATGCTCTGGTCGTGATGTATGCCGGAAACGTGGGCTTCTCGCAGTCGTTAGAACTGATGATCGAAGCCGCGCGAGCACTGCCCGAGATTATGTTTGTGATCAATGGTGAAGGTGCTGCTCGAAAGTCGCTTGAGGCAAAAGCCAGCGAGTTAACCAACGTCAAGTTCGGCGATTATCAAGATGTTTCACGTTTAAGCGAAGTGCTGGCAACCGGTGATTTGCATGTCGTGCCGTTGCGTCGCGGGCTTGGCTCGGTAAGTGTGCCTTCAAAAACCTATTCGATTCTTGCCGCAGGTCGACCAATATTTGCGGCGATTGATCTTGACACTGAAGTGCCGCGAATTCTGGCGGCTGCGAATGCCGGGGTTTGCGTCGAGCCTGATAATCAGCATGCGTTCGTGTCGTCGATCAGCGTCATGTTGAGCGACCGCAAAACTCTTGAAGAAATGGGGGCGAGCGGGCGAAAGTGGGTTGAAGGCCACGCCTCACCCCAGTCGGTCGCACAACGATACGAAGCCCTGTATTCGCGATAAGCCTGTAGCCTTTCTTGCTCGTGGCTAACTCATCTTCAGCGAAAAAAATCGCCCGCCTGGCCCAAGCCAGCAAGAATCGCAAGGGGCGCACGGTGCGAATTCAGGGTGGGTCGTTGTTTCCGACGGTAATTTTCGTCGTTTGTGTTCTCGGCGTTGGGCTGATTGCCTACGCTCGCCAAAGCCAAGAGCGAGTTAGCGCGCTAGACACGGCAACGCAGACTTATTACTCGGCGTTCGGCATTTACAAGTGCGACTCGTTTATCGAAAACTTGCCGGCTTCAGACGACCTCGCAGACATCTCAACTGTCAAGCCTGGTGCGTTTATCGAGGCGAGCGGTGTCGTGCGCTGGGAGCCACAAGTACTCTCTGGTGAGCGACGCGCCAAACTCGAAACTATTTTTGAACTTTACGGTCTAACCGTGACGAACGATTCAATTGAGTTTCCGAAATCGCTCAACAATGGCGAAAAGATAACCGAAGCCGATACGAAATGTGGTGACAAAGACGCAAGCCTGCAGGTCGTCGTTTGGGATTCCAAAATTTCGTCACCAAAAATTTCGATCGCCGATCTCGGCAATGTTCGACTCACCGGCAACGGTATGGCGATCACTTTGGCATTTGTCGCAAATGACGTCGAGGTTCCGCAACCTATCACGACTTCAGACCTTGATCCGTTGATTACTGGTTAACAACTAAAAAATTGGAGTAGATCGACAAGTGCACGCAGTCGTGCTAGTTGGTGGTTTCGGCACTCGGTTGCGACCGCTGACATTGGCTACACCAAAACCGTTGCTTCCTATTGCGAATCTGCCGTTGCTCGAGCGCCTGATGGCATCTCTAGCTCGCGGTGGAGTAACCGACGCGGTGTTGTCTTTGGGTTTCAAACCAGAGCCGTTTCTTTTGGCATTTCCGTCGAATGTTTGTGCAGGTGTCAGGTTGACTTATGCGGTCGAAGATCGACCGCTTGACACGGCGGGCGCGATTGGTTTTGCGGCGCGGCAAGCCGATATTCATAAACGCGGTGAAACTTTTATCGTCGCTAACGGTGACGTTTTGACAGATCTCGACATCGCGGCGTTGATTAAGTTTCACAAATCAACCGGCGCGCAAGCGACAATTCATTTGACGCCGGTTGAAGACCCATCGCAATACGGCGTCGTCGAGACAGACCCACAAGGCAGGGTGCTTCGGTTCGTTGAAAAACCTTCACCTGGCGAGACGACTTCGCGCAATGTAAATGGTGGGACATATATTTTTGAATCATCGGCTCTTGAACGCATGCCGGGTGTCGCGCCGATGTCGATTGAGCGTGAGACGTTTCCTGATTTGGTCAAAGATGGACAACTGTTTGGTTATGCGACACCCGACTATTGGATTGACGCCGGTCGCCCCGACACTTATGTTCGCGCGAACATCGAACTTTTGCAGCGCGAGAGCATCCATGAAGTTGAGGCAATAAGCAAGGGTGCGCAAATTGCAAAATCTGCGACGATGTCACATAGCGTCGTCGGTCAAAATTGCAAGGTGGGCGAGAACTGTCAGATTGTTCGCTCGGTTCTGCTAGCCGGTGCGATTATTGACGAAGGTGCCGTCGTTGTCGACAGTGCGGTGATGGGGCATGTTGGTTCATTTGCTCGGGTCAACAGTTGTCTGATCGGTATTGACGGCGAGATTCGATCGGGCGCAGTATTGCGTGATGCCAAAGTTCCTGATGCAAGTTAAAATTTTTTAATGGCACAAGTTAATGGCGTGCTTGTCTGCGGCGGAGCAGGCTTTATCGGTTCGCATCTGGTCGATCGGATGTTGGCCGATGGGCACAGCGTCGAAGTTGTCGACGACCTCTCGGTGGGATCGCTTGCCAATCTTGGTGCGGCCCGAGCGGCGGGTGGCACTTTGCGGTTTCATCACCTGGATGTTTCGGCTCCAGAATTTTCAGATCTGATTGCTCTACGCAGACCAAATGTGATTTATCATCTTGCGCTTTTGCCGACCGGGGCAACTCGAACCAATGAAATCTTGCGCTCGGCGACTTTGCTGCTCGCGGTGCTCGAAGCAGCTCGCAGATTTGCGGTCAAAAAAGTTGTAGTGGCTTTGCCCGCTGGTCTGCTCTATGGCGAAGTGCCGGCGCGCCAACTGCCGGTCAAAGAGGGTCGCAAGGCAGAACCGATGGGAGTGGCCCATGTAATGGCGAACACGTTGGTAGATCTGTTGACGGTATATCGCGAAAGTTACGATGTTGAATTCACCGCCTTGGCGATGACCAATGTTTATGGTTCGCGCCAGCGCCCAACAGACGGTGTAGTCGCAGCTTTCGCCAACGCGGTTGTTAATCAGAGCCCGCCGGTAATTTGTGGCAATGGTCGTCAGACCCGAGATTTTTTGTACATTGACGATGCGGTTGACGCACTTGCGCGTGCGATCAACAAAGGTGGCGGGCTAGTTGTCAACATCGGCACCGGAGTGCAAACAACGATTAAAGATTTATGGCAGATGATCGGCCGTGACACGACGCTGCAAGAAACCTATGAGTCGGCACGAACAGCAGATCTGCAACGCAATGCAGTCAACACGACTAGAGCCAGAATTCAGCTTGGTTGGTCGCATTGGACGACCCTTGAATCTGGCGTCAACGAACTTCTTGGGCGTGTCGTTTAGCGAAAGTCGTTTAGCGAAATAAATCTTCTTGGGGGGGTCGCACAAGTTCGCTGATCTTTGAGTCACGAAACCAATCGGCGTCTACACCGCGAATCACTGCTACGGGTATGCCAGAAGACTTGCCCATCACGAGTTCGGCGGCGCTGGCTAATTCGTCGGCAACTGCGACTTCGGTGACCTGCATGATTCTGCCCAGAGAGTCGGGCGTGCCTCGCAGGTCGACGACACCTGCAACACCAGCGATGCCGATGGCGACGTCTGTCAAGCCCTTGCGCCATGGTCGACCAAAGGTGTCGCTGACTATCACACCGACATTGACGCCGTGCTTGGCACGAATGATGTCGCGAATTCGTCGCGCCGACTTGTCGCTATCGATCGGCAAGAGCGCGGCGTAACCCTTTTCGATATTCGAGAGATCAATGCCGCTGTTTGCACAAACGAAACCGTGTTTTGTTTCGGTGATAATCAGATCTCCACGGCGTCGCACGATGCGAACCGCCTCTTGTTCGACGAGCTGCTTATGGCTGAGTGGGTCAGAAGCATCGATCGGCACGAGTCGGCCTTCGGCCTTTGAAACAATTTTTTGGGTGACGACCAAGATGTCGTTGTCGAGCAACGGGCCGTTTGGTTCTTGACGGCAACTGTCGGCAATTATCTCACCGAGTTGATCTTGCGCCGAGATTTCGCCGATGCCCTCAACACCCCAAATCGAAAGCCGACTCATTTTATTTTCAGCGAGGCGAGTGCTGTTTGTGCCAGGGCTGCACTAATTTTTAGCTCAGACATAATCGTGTTTGTAACAACGCAACGCATACCGAGTGCCTCAATTTCTGACTTTAGGTTTGCGTCCACATCATCAATGATAAGAGTCGAGGCAATTGACGAGTACATTCGGGCAACACCGAGCGCCGAACATTCGTGGCCAAGTTCACTGAGCATGCGGTCAGCGGGACCTTTGATTGCATGACCACCAACGATTGGCGAAATCGCGACGACTCGATCTTTGATTTTTGCCAAAGTTGCATCGACGCCGGCNNGCATCAGCATTTGCGAGTTGTGGCAAAGCATTTGGCTCGGCGCTTGCAACGCCGACAAAGGTCACCGATCGCACGGCAACATTGTGTTTATGTTTGACGAAATATTCTTGAAAACTAATTTTCTCGCCGGCGTTTCCGGCGACGCAGTCTTCGGCGAGTTCGACGACGGTGGACACTTCTTGATTGGTCATTGGCACAATTTGCTGTTCAACGCACCACGCCGCGGCAATTTCTCGGGTTATCTGCCAAGCATCAGCACCTTCGTCGCGTCGGGCGGTTCGATACAAATGTGTGGCCAGATCTTGATCGCCGAGATTAAACCAAGCTTGCGCGGCGATTGAGCCATTCGGACGCACATTTGTATATCGCTGCAGTGACTCCATGGCTCGCCACGATTCGTTTGTCAGCCCCCAGCCTCGTTGTGCGTCGATCGCTTCGCCAAGCGTGTAAATGACAGTGTCGATGTCGGGTGAAATATTCAATCCGTGCATTACCGTGTCGTCGCCGGTGTTCACTAAGACCGTCGTCGATTTTGGTTGATTAACTTGGGCGAGACCCCGCAGAAATCGTGCCGCGCCAACGCCGCCAGCCAACACGAACACAGACAGCGAACTTTTTTCGACAACCACGACTATTGAGCGTACGGCTTGCCGAATTGTGGTGCATTATTTCGCAGGCGACTATCCACATGACTCTCACAAGAGCGTTTGCCACTAGATTGAGAGGTCGTTATGGCAAGAGCACTGATAACTGGCATCACAGGCCAAGACGGTCGCCATCTCGCAGAGTTCTTGCATGCCAAAGGATACGAAGTGTTTGGCCTCGTCAAAGGTCAGAACAACCCGAAAGCCGAATCAATTCGCGATGAGTTCCCGTTTGTGCAACTCGTGCCGGGCGATCTCGCTGATTTTTCGAGCCTCGTTAGCGCTCTCGAAATGTCACAACCAGACGAGGTCTACAACCTCGGCGCAATTTCGTTCGTTGCGATGTCATTCAATCAGGCTGAACTAACCGGCAACATCACGGGTCTGGGCGTATTGAGAATGCTCGAAGCAATTCGCTTGGTGGGCGGCGCTCGCAAGAACCCAATTCGGTTCTATCAGGCATCGTCGTCTGAAATGTTCGGCAAAGTCCGCGAAACGCCCCAGACAGAAATGACGCCATTTCACCCGCGATCGCCATACGGCGTGGCAAAAGTTTTTGCCCATGACATTACGGTCAACTATCGCGAGAGTTATGACATGTTCGCCTGCTCGGGTATTTTGTTCAACCACGAAGGACCAAGACGCGGTCTCGAGTTTGTCACCCGAAAAATCACGAATTCTGTTGCACGAATCAAGCTTGGCTTGCAAAGCGAATTGGTTCTTGGCAATTTAGAAGCCAAGCGCGACTGGGGTTACGCAGGCGACTATGTCGAAGCGATGTGGATGATGTTGCAGCAAGCAAAGCCCGATGACTTTGTCGTCGCAACCGGCAAGAGTCACTCGATCGAGCAGTTGCTTGAAGTTGCGTTTGCGGCCGCTGATCTAAAAGACTGGCGTCAGTATGTTCGCCAAGACCAGCGGTTTTTCAGACCTGCTGAAGTCGATCTGCTGATCGGTGATGCCACCAAAGCTAAAACGAAACTTGGATGGCAACCCAAAGTCGGGTTCAACGAACTCATCGAGATGATGGTTCGACACGACATCGATTACGAAACCAAGCGCGCCAAATAGCGCGAGTTGTTTACGGTTCGATCGGCCGCTCTGAAATTGCTTCGGTAATCGATTCGACGTCGACTCGTGCGCCAGAGCGCAAGAGCAACTTGAGCCCGTAGGCAAAATAAATCAGCGCGACTGCAGAGCTGACAACTAGCGCAACTTCGACGCGCAAGAAAAGGTCTTGGCTGACAGTCCACGCTGAAACTGTGTAACTGATGAACGCCAAAAGCCAACCTAAGGCAACATGTCGATGTCCGCGCAGGGCGATGACTGCTTGGGCGATGGCGAGCGCCATCATGTAGATGCCGCTTGCGAGTGCGAGAAGAGTGAGTGTTCGTCGATCGATGCCACCGCCGTACACGAGATCTAAAAAGAATGGACCGAACAAAAATGCACCTACGGTGCCAATCGCGCCAACGCCGATTACGAGCGCGACGAGCCGACGAAAACCGATTTTGAATTCATCCAAGTCTCCGCGGGCAGCAAGTCGTGTAAGCCGTGGCAAAAGAGCGGCTTGAACTGCTTGAAACAAAAACAAGGGCACTCTCGTCAACAAAACTGCATTGCCAAACTGAGTGACTCGAACAGCATCCGATTTATCGCCAAGCAAGTCAACAGTTATAGGTCCTGCGTTGACAAGTGCGGCAGCGAAAATCGATCCACCCAAGAGCCAAACCAAATTTTCGGTGATTTCTGACCACTCAGCGGGTGGGCCAGGGTCGGTGCGAAGCTGTCCGGTGAAAACGATAATCATCACTCCAATCACCGGTGTCACGACGATGATCAACGAATATGCAGGAAGTTGTGTGACGCCGGTGATGAGCAAAACTGCGCAAGCTATGACTCGGATCGCGCCGTCAGACCCGACGATGAACCCGTATGAAGAAAACTTGCCCAAACCCGAGGAAAGACCTTTTGTGAAATACAAAATTCCATATGTGACGATGGCGATCGCCAAACTCACGGTGATTATTGAATGACCCTCAAACAAGTTGTCATTGATCAATGGCGAAAGTACAAGAATCAGCAAAACCAAAAAAACTATGATCATGGTGCAAAGCAGTGCGACTTTTTTTACGACTGGTGTCGTACCTTGACCTAGCGCTCTACGATGTGCTATCGCACGACTGAGTTCTTGCTCAACCGGCAAAAAGAAACCTGGCGCGATCGCAAACATCACAAACCACAACGACACGAGTGGCTTGAATTCTTCTTGGCCTAGTGCTTGTTGTCCGATTTTGAAAAATACATAGATCGTCACACCGGCGACCAGCAGTCCGATGCCAATAGAAATAGTGCCTTCCGGAATGGCACCTCGCTTTTTTTCTGTCGGCAACGACGAATTAGCAGATTGCTGCGACATTGAGATCAAGGTTAGTAGTTTGTCGCGAATTAGTAGTCTTATTGCATCGTGAGTAATGAGCCCGTTGACGAAATGCAAAGCCAAACGGTTTCGGCGCCCCTAGTTGTGACTGCAATGGTTGTTCATCAACCAGGTTCGTGGTTTGATGAAGTTCTGTCGGGCCTGGCGAGCCAGGACTACCCAAATATAAGCAACGTCTTTTTTCTGACCACCAGACTGACCGATACGGGTATTGACACGGCCGAAGCAAATTTGCTGACAAAGAAAATTACCGAAACTCTGCCGAATTCGGTCGTTCGTATCGTCGAAGGAAACCCTGGTTTTGGCCGAATGATAAACGAATTACAACGAGTAGTCGAAGGTGATGGAGGTTTGTTTTGCATCATGCACGACGACGTCGTTTTGCAAGCAAGCACCGTTCGAACTTTGGTCCAAGAATTATTTATCTCTAATGCCGCGGTTGTCGGACCAAAACTTCTGCAATGGCATAATTCAACTCTTTTGCAATCGGTGGGCTTTGGTATAGATCGTTGTGGTGAGGTAGACCCATTCATCGAACAAAACGAGCGTGATCAAGAACAGCATGACGCTGTGCGAGACGTCTTTTTCGTCAGCTCGGCTTGCATGCTCGTGCGCTCAGATTTGTTTCGCGAACTCAATGGTTTCAATCAAGACATTTCGTTTTTTGGGGAAGATCTAGATTTTTGTTGGCGCGCACATCTGAGCGGGGCACGGGTTTTGGTTTCGCCGACTGCCGTTGCACGGCACATGAACGACTTTGAATCTCGTTCAACGAGCTTGATTTCAAAGGCGAGTGTTGCGAGAAATCGAGCGCGGACAGTTGCAACGCTGACTAGCCGCATCCGACTTCCGTTTGTTTGGTTGCAAATGTTGCTGACTTCGGCCGTTGAGACGATTCTGGGTTTGTTCACTGGCACTTTTCGCGAGTCGCTGGCGAGTTTTCGGGCGACGCTCGCACTCGTCATCGACGCTTCGTACATTTTCAAAAGGCGACAGCAAGTTCGGCCTCTGCGTCGTGTAGCTGCAAATGAAATTGCAAAACTGCAAGTCAATGGCTCTGCCCGACTTACAAGGTTTATTCGGCATAGGCGCGCACTGGCTTCTCGAGAAATAGCGTCTTTGGTCGAAACTAAAAAGCGCTTGCGGCAGAGTGCAACACGCACCGCAGGCACAACACTTTTAATCGTCTCGTTGCTGATAATCGTCGGGAGCAGAGAAATTATCACCGACTCGTCGAGAGTTGTCGGTGAAATGTTGCCTTTTGAAAATGGGTCAGTCTCGTCAAGTTCGATTTTTGCAAACTTTCTGTCGGGGTGGTGGTCGAGTGGTTTTGGCGAGGCTTCGGCTAATCCGACCGGGCTCGGATTGATTGCACTTGGTTCATTCGCACTGTTCGGAAATCTTGCGTTGCTACAAACATTGATGATCGTTGGTTCGCTTTTTATTGGCTTGATCGGCATGTGGCGCCTGTGTGGCGCATTCGCCAACACACGAGTGCGCCTCGGTGCGGCGGTTGTATATGTCGCGCTGCCTCTTTCATATGAGGCAATTTCGCGTGGGAGATTTTCGGCGCTTATTTGTGTCGCGGCTGCGCCGTGGTTGTTCGACATTTTAAATCGATACGAGTCTGGGCTCGATCAGAGTTTGGTTCGCCGAACCCAACTCGTTTCTGGGCTGCTTTTAATTCTTGGTCTCGTGTTTGCCTTTACGCCGAGCATCGCGATTATGTTTTTTGTGGTCATTTGTCTGTGGATGTTGGCTTCTTTCTTGGGTGGTGTGCCCGCAAAAAAAATCTTGACGGTTGCATTGGTCGGAACGACAGGGCTTGTCGGCTCGATTTTCATCAATTTGCCTTGGTCAATTCACTTTGTTTCAAGTAAATGGTGGCAACTCTTGGCCGGTGATAACGGTGTTGCTGATCGAAGAATCGGTCTTGGTTCGTTGGCTCGGCTTGATCTCGGCAATTTGCGGGGCGGTTTTTTGGTTCTTGGTGCATATTTTTGTGTTGTTTGCGCGTTGATTGTTGCCGACGATTGGCGCAGACTTTGGGCGATTCGGGCAGCGGTTCTCGTCGTCGGTGGTTTGTTGCTGGTCACTCTTGACGATCATGGTGAGCTGCCATTTGCAATGCCCGAGCCTTCAGTGATGTTGTCTTTAGTTGTATGCGGTTTGTGTTTGGCTGTGGCGACATGCCTCAGTGTGTTTGCTGAAACAAATATGACGAAAGAATCTGACTGGCGTCGCGCGCTGAGTTTGCTCGTGCCAATTTCAATAGCGTTGACCGTTGTTCCAGCACTTTTAGGTGCAGCAGACGGACGCTGGAATCAACCAAAAACACTGGTTCCACAATTGCTTGAACAATTGCCCGACAATCCGAAAGAAGGCAACTATCGCACCCTCTACATCGGTGACCGTGATTTGTTGCCACNNCATATGGCGTCGCCGACGATGGAGAAATTAACTTCAGCTCGATTTGGGCGCCACAAGAAACTCCGATGAATCTTGCTGCACAGACGGCGCTCAAGAGTTTGGTTGCCAACGACACGATTCGTGTTGGTCGCCTGATCTCACCGCTTGCCATTCGATATTTGGTGGTTCCGCTCGGCGAAACACCATCGAAGGCGGCTATCAACTTGGTCGAGTCTTTGTCGAATCAACTTGACCTGCGCCGAACCTACTATGCCAGCGACTTGGTCATTTTTGAAAACGTCTCTTGGTTGCCGATAATCAGCGTTCTTGACGAAGAGTCGTCGGTGGCGAGCGAACAAGCGGGTGACATTGCGTTGACCGGCCAAGAACTTAAATCAACGATGCCGTTATTGGTCGACCAAAATTCGGTGGCTAACAAGCGTGTGAAAAGCAGATTTTCTGGTGGGACGGTGCATCTTGCGGTGCCCTTCGATTCGCGCTGGCAACTGTTTGTCGACGGTGCACTTCTTTCACCGCGAGTGGCATTCGGTTCTTCTACGGCTTTTGACGCACCAATTGCCGGCGTCGTCTCTTTGCACTACAAAACTTCGCCGTTGCGATATCTATATTTGATTTTGCAAACTCTCGCATGGCTTTGTCTTTTGATGCTCGCAGCGAACTTCTCGCGTTTTCGTAGGCGGATTCGTCAAATTGATGTCAAGAAGATCACTCTTGTCCCTGAGTCGCCACGACCAGAGCAGAAAATAGACATGGCGTCGAGATGAAGAAAATTGGATGGCGCTTTGCATTGGCAATCGGGTTGATTCTTGCCTCGTTTATCGCCGTGATCTTTGTCAACCAACTCGGGGATGGAGATCGCACGACGAGTCTCGAGCAAAGATCTGAAAATATATTCGGCATTTCGTCGATGCCCAGCGTTGCCGGTAGTTCACAACTTTCATCGTCGTGGTTCTGTCCGGGGGTTCCTGGTGCAGAGAAGTCTGTGACCAGTGAAATCATTGTCGCCAACTCGACAGATATACCGATTACGGGCAAAGTAACTTTTATCTCAAGCGATAAACCTGCCGCTGCGGCGCTATTGGTGGTTCAGCCGTTCACGCGCAGTGTTTTCGACGCGACGGGTGGTCGCAAGAGCAAGTACATCAGTGCGATCGTTGAACTCGACAGCGGTAGCGCAGCCGTTGAGCAACGGATAATTCATCCGGCTGGAGATTCGGTCTCATTGTGTGCAAACAAGCCATCTGATCGCTGGTTTTTTGCCGATGGATTCACCGGGTCCGACAGCATGTTCAATATTTTGCTCAGCAATCCGTTTCCAGATGCGACAGTCGTTGACATAAGTTTTGTTACTGCCGAAGGCAAGCGAGAACCTGCATCGCTAAAGGGGGTCATCATTGAACCCGAGAGTGTTTTTTCGCTGGCGATGGGTGAGCAGGGTGCGCGCAATGAAATTGTGTTGGCGGTTTCTGTGCGCGCAACCGCGGGAAGATTCGTGGCCGGAAAACTGCAGCACTTTTTGGGTCGTGGCCGTCTTGGCTATTCGACTTCGCTCGGTGCCTCGTCGACGAGTCGTCAGTGGTGGTTTGCTGGCGGTCAAAAAAATCTCGACACCGACGAACAACTCGTGGTATTCAATCCGACTAGTCGTGATCAATCTGTGAGCGTCGCATTTTTGACAGGCACGACCGACGAGATTTTTCGAGAGCCACTTGTATTGACAATTCCTGCAGGGCGAGTCACAACTCTGGCAACCTCTAAGCTGCCGGCAATCACCGATGGTCGATATGGCATCGTCGTTTCAAGCATTACCGACGACTTTGTAGCCAGTGATAAAGACTCTGCAGATGAATTTGTAGTTGTCGAGCAAGTGACCAGTCGAAAATTCGAAAATAAAACTGGTACAACTACAATTTTTGGTGCGCCGTTTGGTGCGCCATCGCGAGTTTGGACGGTAGCGAGTGGATCGCCGGCATCCGGTGGTTCGTTGGTTATTCTCAACGCAACATCGTTAGTTGCGACGATAAAAATTTCTACAGTTGGTCCCGCCGGCTCGGTGGCAATCGAAGGTTTTGAGCAGATCAAGTTAGATGCGGCCGCAGTAATCGAGATAAAGATTCCCTTGACGAGTGCAGACCTGCCCATTTTGGTTGAGGCCGACAATGAAATTGTGGTGCAGCGCGAGGTGAACCGCGGTCACGAACTCGTCGGTGTTTCAAGCGTGCTCGGTCTGCCACATCGATCGACTGGCATGACGCTTGTGACTGGCAGATAATGCGCACCATTGTCGCGACGGCAGTGCTTATTGTCGCAGCGATGCTGAGTTTTGTTTTGCGTCGACGCAAGTCTGACGCGCCCGCTCAGGTGCGCGGGGAGGTGCCACATCAATTGAATTTGAAAGACTTCGAAGTCGAGCAAAAAAAATGGTTGGTCGCCGTGTTCACCTCATCTACTTGTGACGCGTGTCGTGATGTTGCAACCAAGGCACGTGTACTTGAAAGCACCGAAGTCGCCGTTGGCATCATCGACTTTTTGGACAATCGTGATCTACACAAGCGTTATCAAATTGACTCTGTGCCGACAACCGTAATTGCAGACAGTGAAGGCGTGGTCAGATTTGCGACAATTGGCCCGGTTACGGCAACCGACTTGTGGGCTGCACTAGCAAGGTGTCGAGATCCGAAAGTTTTGAGCGATGTGCCGGCGTGTCGCGACGCGAATCACGATCACTGAATTTGCTCAGCCCTCGCTAGATTCGCTCGCTTTTTTTGTAGTACCAGGTGACGGCTCGACAATTTGTGGTCGGCCAAGACCCTCTTGAACCAGACGGGCGACCGTTGCGCCGTCGATGGTTTCTTGTTCGAGAAGGCTCTGAGCGACAAGGTCGAGTCCGGCTCGATTTTTTTCGAGCAAAACTTTTGCACGCGCTTCTTGCTCACGCAGTATCGAACCAATTTCGGAGTCGATCATTCGCGCTGTCTCGTCTGAGTATTCGCGCCCGTTTGTCATAAGGTCTTCACCTAAAAACACTTGTTGTTGTGAGCTCCAGGCCATTGGACCGACAGCGTCGCTCATGCCCCATTCGCGGACCATTCGACGAGCGATTGAAGTCGCTTGTTCAAGATCGTTTGCTGCACCGCTATTCAGGTGTCCGAAGACGATCATCTCNNCCACGAGGCAAAATCGTGACTTTATGCAGCGGGTCGCTATGTGGCAGAACTGTCGCAAGCACGGCATGGCCACCTTCGTGATAAGCAGTCGCGCGCTTTTCTTCGGCGTTGAGAATCAAACTTTCACGACGGGCACCCATGATCACGCGATCGCGCGCGTTTTCGAAATCTATGTGTTCGATTACCTTTGATCCCCGACGAACAGCCAGCAACGCAGCCTCGTTGACGAGGTTCGCGAGATCGGCACCACTCATGCCAGGCGTGGCTTTGGCCATTGTGTCGAGAACGACATCGGTGCCCATTCGCTTGCCTTTTGAATGAACCGTAAGAATTGCGAGACGTTCTTCGCATTCCGGCAACGGCATGATTACTTGGCGATCAAATCGACCTGGTCGCAGTAGGGCAGCATCAAGAATGTCGGGTCGGTTGGTGGCCGCCATAACGATGACACCTTCGGTGGTTTCAAAGCCATCCATTTCGGCCAGCAACTGATTGAGTGTCTGCTCGCGCTCGTCGTGGCCCCCGCCAAGACCAGCCCCTCGCTTGCGACCAATCGAATCAATTTCGTCGACGAAGATAATCGCGCGTCCCATTTTTCGCGCTTGTTGAAACAAATCGCGAACTCGGCTGGCACCCACGCCAACGAACATCTCCATAAAGTCAGAACCAGTCACAGACAAGAAACCAACACCTGCCTCGCCAGCAACAGCACGAGCAAAGAGTGTCTTACCTGTGCCAGGAGGCCCGACCAAAAGCACGCCCTTGGGTACGCGCGCACCAATCTCTTTGAAACTTTCCGGCATTTTCAAGAAATCGACGACTTCACGAATTTCTTGTTTGACGCCGTCGTAACCAGCGACATCGGCAAAAGTTGTTGCGGGCTTGTCGGCGTTGTAGTTCTTCGCGCGGCTGCGACCAATCGACATAATGCTGCCGGCCTGACCCATGGCGCGTCTTTGCATCCAAAAGAAAAATCCCATGATCAAAATAAATGGCAGCAACAACGGGATTAAGTTCGTGAAAAAATTGCCCTGCGGGGTCGAGTAGTCATAGTCGACGCCTTTTGCTTTGAGCAAAGTTTCGTCGGCATCAGAAAGTGCGACAGCACCCGTCGTGACGAACTCGCTACCGTCTTTGAGTGTCCCACTAATTTGATTCGACAAATTGTTTATTTCAACTTGCTTGATCTGACCCTGGTCGACCAGGTCTAAAAATTCTGTATAGGTCAGTTTTGTTGCGGTTGAAGTCGGCCAGATTCGCGGTCCGGCAATCAACAAAATAACAACGGCGACAATCGCCCAAGTTGCCCAGCGGGGCATGCTCGGTTTGTCGGTATCAGTCTTGACATTTGAATTATTTTTTTTGCTCTTGTTTGATTTGTTACCCAAAAGTTTCGAAGGCTTCTTGCGTGCAGAAGGTTTGCGCTTTGATGATGAAGGTTTTGCAGGTGGCGGTGGAGGAGGAAGTTTGGTCACGCTCTCAATGATACGACCCGATTCTCGGAGTGCACAATGGTGATTGCTCGGCGAACGCGCGCTTCTAAATCCACTGTGGCAGTCGTCTCATCAATTAAAGTATTGGTCATGGTTCGTCGTTGCTCGCGTTGCACATGCAATGAACTTGCTTCAATCACTTTGACTTATCAGTACAGTCGCGCGCTTGTGTGGATTGACGACTTGACCGCCGAGCGAGATCCGCATGCGTACGACCTGTGTGATCGCCATGGTGTAAGAATCACTGCTCCATCGGGTTGGAGGCTTGAAGATCGCCGCAACCGATTTAGGGTTGTGATGCCAAACCGCCTAGCGGGATGAACCATTCTCCTTGGGCTCCGCCTTTCGGGCAGGAACCCGCTGGTTTTGTAAAATTTTCACCACGAGTCGCAGTTCTTGCCTGGAGTGCGAGTTATGCGATTGCGTTGGTAGCGAGTTCGGCAATTCTGGTGGCGACCGGCAATTCAGAACTTGTCGAGGGCAAAGAACCAAAGTGGTTTCTCGGTGTTTCGGCGCTCGCTTTGTGGATTCCGTTTGTGTGTTGTTTGTACTTCGTTTCGAAAAGGTTTGGTAGTCGCAACTTTGCACAAGATTATTTTTTGCGGTTTCGAATAGTCGATCTATTGGGTGTTCCGATTGGCGTGGCCAGTCAGTTATTGCTTGTTGGTTTGGTGACCTGGCCATTTCGCCTGATGTATCCCGAAACGTTTGCGCCAGAACTTGTCGAAAAGCGGGCTAGAGATTTATTTGATAACGCATCTGGTGCGTGGTTGATAGTTCTAGTTGTTGTCGTGGTTTTTGGCGCACCGATTGTTGAAGAGTTGGTCTATCGCGGGCTGATTCAGTCGAGTTTGAGCAGCCGATTCAATGGCAATGTCTCTTTGCTGATTACCGCAGTTTGGTTTGCGGGGGTGCATTTGCAACTTGTCGAACTGCCAGGTTTGCTTGCATTCGCTCTCGTCTTGGGATTTTGTTTTCAGCGAACCAAACGACTCGGCATGTCGATTGTCGCGCATGTTGCTTTCAACGCCACAGGGCTTTTGCTTGTCGCACTTCTTTAAAAGAAGGCTCAAGTCGTTGAAGGGTAGAGTTTCTTGCCTGTGAATGCAATTCTGAAGAGATATTTTTCGAGGCGCTGGTCTGCCCAGCAGGTTACTTCTCTAGTCGTTGTCGCAGGTTCAACGTTGATGTTGTTGATGACACTGCACCCCGAGTTGATCTTGCGCAACAACACGCCAACCGGTGGCGACATGGGCGCCCATGTTTACGGCCCGGCATATTTGCGAGATTTTCTATTGCCGCATTTTCGACTTACTGGCTGGAGCAACGACTGGTATTCGGGTTTTCCGATGTATCGGTTTTATATGGTCGTGCCGGCCTTGGCGGTACTGATCGTCGATTTGATTCTGCCCTATGGCATTGCGCTGAAGATAATCGCAGTTCTCGGCATTTTGACCCTGCCAGTTTGTACATGGCTGTTTGGCAAGTTTGCAAAATTTCTTTTTCCGATCCCTGAATTGTTGACTCTTGCCTCGGTAGTTTTTTTATACGACGAGAGTTTCACGATTTACGGTGGCAATATCGCATCGACAATGGCGGGTGAATTCTCATTTTCGATCTCGCTTTCGCTCGCGGTTTTGGGTTTCGGTCTTCTGATTCGCGCGTTCAACGAACATCGCGGCAAGATGTTGACTGCTCTCATCGTGGCCTTGAGCGCGCTGAGTCATGGCATCGTGCTGTTGTTCGTATTCGGCGGAGTCGTTCTGCTCGCAACAGTTTGGTTTGAACGCCGAAGCACGATTACGGCGACGACAATTTTAATAACGGCGGTTTCGCTCTCATCGTTTTGGGTTCTGCCATTTTTGACTGGTCATGCATATATGACCGACATGAAATATGAACCACGACCCAGTGGCGCGAGCGACTCATTTTGGAGCATGTACTTTCCGCTTGCAACTTTTTGGGACATCGTGATAACAGGTTTTGCGATTATCGCTTTCTTTAATTTCATCAAGGCCCGAAATCGAACGGGCATGTGGATGGGCATATATTGCGTCGTCCTGGTATTCGGTGTTTATTTTGGACGCGAGAGTTTGCCCGTGATTGGCCTGTTGTGGAATCCACGATTGTTGCCGTTTCTATATTTGTTGCGTTATTTCTTAATGGTTATCGGTGTCTATCAGTCGGCAGTTTGGCTCGTTGCTTTTTATCGATTGCAGCAACTTGGTCGAAAAGCGTTGCAGCAACAATCTGTTGAAGAGATCAAACCTGTTGAGTCGATAAGTGACAACCCGAAGTTCAATTTGGCCTGGGTCACAGTCTTTACTGTGCTGGTGGTTTCGATAATTGGTTTTCGATTTCAAGAAATGCCATTTGGCAAGCTGACTACAAATTCGGCTGGCGAGACTATATATAGGTGGGGATTCATCTCGACGAAGGCGACCAACGACGGCTTTGTCGACGGCTGGGCCAGGTGGAACTTCACCGGTTACGAGGGAAAGAGCGCCTATGCCGAATATCGGGCGGTTGTTGAGACCATGAAAAATATCGGCGAAGATCCGAATTTAGGTTGCGGTCGCGCCTTGTGGGAGAACAACAGCGAACTTAATAAATATGGCACGACGATGTCGCTGATGCTTCTGCCGCATTGGACAAAAGGCTGCATCGGTTCAATGGAAGGTTTGAACTTCGAAGCCGCTGGCACGACGCCGTATCACTTCATCACTGCTGCGGCGATGTCAAAACAAAG
>DOHD01000155.1:3899-5203 GCA_003535455.1 Acidimicrobium sp. | reverse complement strand
AAATAAGTACAGCGAGGGCTACCCGCAAAAGCGTTATTACGGCGGTAATGCCGTGGTCGACGACATTGAAGCGTTGGCGATCGAGCGAGTTAAAAAACTATTTGGTGCTGATCACGCAAATGTGCAACCGCATTCGGGTGCGAGCGCAAACATGGCGGTGTATTTGGGTCTGTTGAACCCGGGTGACACGGTGCTCGGGTTGAGTCTCGACCATGGTGGTCATTTGACGCACGGTTCGCCCGTGAATGCGAGCGGCATTTTATATAAGTTTCACTCTTTCAAAGTCGGCGCGACTGACGAGCGTCTGAATTTTGACGAGATTCGAGAATTGGCGATCGAGCACAAACCAAAATTGATCGTGGCGGGAACCACTAGTTATCCGCGACGACTCGAGCCAGAGCCTTTCAAGAAGATCGCCGACGAAGTTGGTGCGTTGATGATGTTTGACATCGCACACATCGCGGGTCTTGTGGCTGGCGGTGCGCACCCAAACCCCGTGCCGTTTGCTGATGTGGTGACTTTCACGACCCACAAAACTTTGCGCGGTCCGCGTGGCGGATGCATTTTGTGTCGCAAAGAATTCGCCGCAGTGATCGATAAAGCGGTGTTTCCGGGCAGCCAAGGCGGGCCGCTCGAGCATGCGGTAGCGGCAAAAGCAGTCGCGTTTCACGAAGCGTTGCAGCCAAGTTTCAAACAATACGCGCAGCAAATTGTTAAAAATGCGGCTGCGCTCGCGGCTGCACTCGCCGGTCATGGTTTCAGACTTGTATCGGGCGGCACCGACACGCACATGATGGTCGTTGACCTGACACCGTTTGATGCAGAGTTGACCGGCAAAGAAGCACAGCTCGTGCTCGACACCGCTGGCATCACGTTGAACAAGAACGCGATACCAAATGATCCGCGAAGTCCGTTTGTAACTTCTGGCATGCGCATTGGCACGCCGTCGGTGACGACCCAAGGCATGCGTGAAGCAGAGATGCCATTGATCGCCGAGTACATCGTCACCGTGTTGCGCAATCGCAATGACGCGGCAAAAGTTGCCCAAGTTCGCGCAAAAGTTGCGCAGTTGTGCGCGAAGTTTCCGGTTTATGAAAACCTAAAGGCGAGCTAAAACTCGACTAAATGAAAGATCTCTCCGGCTATTTAATTGTTGGCGGAGTTGCAGCAGTTGTAACGGCGATAATGACACCGCTCGTCGCGATGTTCGCGCGCAAGCACGGCTTCATGGCAACGCCTGATGAGCGACGCAGTCATCCTGAAGCGACACCAGATATTGGTGGCGTCGCTTTTTTTATTGCGCT
>DOHD01000155.1:0-3854 GCA_003535455.1 Acidimicrobium sp. | reverse complement strand
TCAGAACTTGTTGGTGTCGTTGTCGCGGGTTTGGTCGTGTTCATCTTGGGTCTTGTCGACGACATTCACGAAGTATCAGCGCCGATGAAGGTGACTGGTGTGGTTGTTGCGGCGGTTGCGTTGATTTGGTTTGGCGTGACGATGATTTATTTTCGCGCGCCGTTCGTCGATGTGTTCGTGTTGTCAAGCGATTGGATACCGTTATTCACGGTGTTGTGGTTGCTCGGCATGACGCAAGCAATAAACTTGATCGACGGTCTCGATGGTTTGGCGGCGGGCATCGTGGCGATCGCGTCGATGGCGTTTTTTGTCTACAGTCGCAACTTGGGCGTGAATGGATTTTTGAGTGAACCAAACATCGGACCACTAGTGGCGATCATCACGGTCGGTATCTGTGTCGGATTTTTGCCGTTCAACTTCAACCCGGCGAAAATTTTTATGGGCGACAGTGGGGCTCTGTTGCTCGGTTTGTTGGTCGCAGTTTCGACCAGTGTTGTCGGCGGTCGCGCCAACCCCGACACCACGAATGTGAGCGGTCAGACGTATTTCTTTTTGGCGCCTTTGTTCATCCCGATACTTGTATTAGGCGTGCCTATTTTGGACGTGATTTTTGCGATTATTCGTCGCACGCGAAGTGGCGTCGGTTTCGCCACCGCTGATACTGGGCACCTGCATCATCGATTGATCAAACTGGGGCATGGTCCACGGCGCGCGGTGGTAATTATGTGGCTTTGGACGGCATTGCTGTCTGGGTTTGTTTTGTATCCCTCGCTTTCGGACGGTCCGACGAATTTGTGGCCGTTTTTGATTGTGGCTTTCGCACTTGGAGGGTTCACGCTGTTTCATGACAAGGTTTGGTCGCGAAAAAAAGACTCAAACCAGGTCGCGAGTTAAGCGACCAGCCAGTCACCGAAACTGGCACAAGTTCACGAAGTAGCCAGTTTGCGCCGTTTGAGGCTTTGCGTCTAGTTTGTATTTCTGTTCACAAGCGCCAAGCACACCAGCTTGGCGAAAATTAGTTGAGGTTTAAATTTGAAACTGTTGCCAACTCGTAAATCGGTCGCGCAAACAGGAAACTCATCGCACGACTCACTTGGTCGAGGAGTTGAAATTGCGGTGAGTGTCGGCGTATTTTTCGTGATCGGTTTGTTGCTCGACAGTGTGTTTGAAACCAAACCAGTTTTCATTCTTGCGTGCACGATTTTTTCGATGCTCGGTAGTTTCGCTCGGCTTTGGTATGTCTACGACACCGATATGCGAACCCAAGAGTTCAATCGTCGTGCGGCAACAACACAACACATGCAGAAGTCAGATTTGGCGAGCAGGCAATAGAACATGACTTCGTTACATGCTGATGCAAAGATTTCGATCTTGTCGATGCGCGACACTGGTCCGGCGCCCGAGGCTGCTCTCGCACGCGACATCATCAAGCGCGGCTTGATCGCGTCGCCGATCTTGTTGGCCGTGTCCGGCGCATTTTGGGGATTGAATGGCGCCTACTCGTGCGCCTATGCGCTGGCGATTGTGTTTGGCAATTTTGCGTTGGCAGCGGCGTTAGTTGCGTACACGGCGCGAATTTCTTATGCATTGATGATGGCTTCGATGATGTTTGGTTATTTGTTTCGCTTGGCACTTGTGGCAGTCGCGGTATTTGTCGTTCGCCAGAGTTCGTGGGTCGAATTGATTCCGCTTGGTTTGACAATTATTTTGGCCCATCTTGGTCTTTTATTCTGGGAGTTGCGATATGTTTCTTTGTCGCTCGCATACCCAGGGCTGAAGCCAAAAAAGCAATCTAAAGAAAAATCATCACAACAATCTGAAAGCGTCACAAAATGATCATCAACAGTATTTTGTCTTTCGAGTTTCCGCCGATCAACGAGTTGTTGCGTTGGCGAGATGTGGTACCGGGCCTCAACAAGGTCGGTTTGATTGCAGTTGCTTCGGCTTTGATCGGCACATTGATATTTCTTTCAGCGGCGCGCAAAGACCCGAAGGTAGCGCCAAAGGGCACGCGCAACTTGGCTGAAGTGGGTGTTGAGTTCATTGAAAACAACATCATCATGCAAACGATGGGTAGGGATGGCCTGGGATGGACGCCGTTCTTGTTGACCTTGTTCGTGTTCGTGTATCTGTGCAACGTACCAGGCATAATTCCCCTTATTCAGATGCCGGCGACTGCGCGAATGGCGATACCGATGTTCTTGGCCGTGCTCGTCTGGGTGATTTTCAATGTGCAAGGTATCAAACACCAAGGTTTTTTTGGATATTTCAAGAGTGTGCTGTTTCCACCGGGTGTTCCAAAAGCGCTCTATATTTTGGTGACGCCGATCGAGTTCATATCGACATTGATTGTGCGGCCCTTTTCTTTAGCGGTTCGACTTTTCGCCAACATGCTCGCTGGCCACTTGTTGCTTGTGATTTTTGCGTTGCTAAGCGAAGCAATGTTTCAGGCGCGCGACAAAATCTTGATACCGATCGGTGTTTTGCCGTTCTTCATGTTGGTTTTCTTGACCGGCTTCGAAGTGTTGGTTGCTTTCTTGCAGGCGTATATTTTCACAATTCTCGCGGCGGTATATATTGCCGGCGCGGTACATCCGGAACATTAATTAAGTAAGTAATAACAACCAGACAGGAGACACAAAAAATGGAAGCACTATCAAAGATCGTCAAGGCGGCTGCTGAAGCCGCAACTGGCGACGAGAAGAATATTGCGGCTGCAGGTTCCGCAGGTTTCGCCTACGGTCTTGCCGCAATCGGACCGGGAATCGGAATCGGTTTAATTTTCGGAAGCGCAATCGAGTCGATGGCGCGTCAGCCAGAGGCAGCGGGCATGGTGCGCACCACCATGTTTCTTGGTATCGCATTTACTGAGGCGCTTGCGCTTATCGGTTTCGTTGTATTTATTCTTCTTAAGTACGCATAAGAGACTTCATGCTCACAGCGTTTGTCAACATCAACTCGTTTTCTGAGGTGCGCGTCTCGTTTGACGCCGTGTCGGCTGAAACTGGTAGCGAAGAGGGCGTGCCAGTAACCGCTGGGCCGAACCCGATCGCGCCCGAAATGAAAGAGTTGGCTTGGGGTGCTGGGTCGTTCGTCGTGTTTCTGTTTTTGATGCGTTTGTTTCTCGTGCCAAAAGTGCGCAAGGGAATGGCGAGTCGTTACGAATCAATCCGTTCAGATCACGAATATGCGTCTGCGACACGCGACGGCGCCCGTGTAGATGTTGCTCGTTATGAGTCAGCCGTTGCTGAAATTCGAGTTGAGGCTGCACGTCGACTGGATGTTGCACGGCAGACTCTCGACAAAGAGCGAGCAGAGAAAGTTGCGCAGATCAACGCGCAGATCGCCTCTCGTCGTGCCGAGGCTGAGTCGCAAGTTGCAGCTGCTCGTGCCGCAGCGCAAAGCCAAATCGTTTCGGCAGTTACTGCTGTGACGGCTCGGGCAACACAAATCGCAGTTGGGGTGTCTCCCGACAATGCGGTTGTGACTCGATCGGTGCAGCAAGCAATGGAAGGAAGTCGTTCGTGAAATTAACTGTGACAGCGTTGTTTGCGGAAGGAGATCCGAGCCAGACACACCACTGGTTGTTTCCGGAGACGGCTGAAATTATTTATGGTGGTATCGCTTCGGCAATTATCTTTTTCGGGCTCTACAAGTTTGGCTGGCCGATGATTGTCAAGTCGATGACGGCACGCACAGCACGAATTCAAAAAGAACTGGATGATGCGGCATCAGCGCGCACGAAGTCTGAAACTGATGCTGCCGGCATTCGCCAGGCACTAGGCGACATCGAGGCAGAACGGCGCAAGATCTTGGCCGAAGCAGACGCGCAAGCAACGGCGATTTTGGCCGAC
>DOHD01000171.1 GCA_003535455.1 Acidimicrobium sp. | reverse complement strand
GAAGATGTTGAAAATATTCTGCTGAAGCTTTTGCAAGCGGCCGACTTTGATGTCAAAAAAGCCGAGTCAGGCATCGTCTATATCGATGAAATCGACAAAGTCGCGCGCAAGAGCGAAAACCCCTCGATCACCCGTGATGTCTCTGGTGAAGGCGTGCAGCAAGCGTTGCTAAAAATTCTTGAGGGCACTGTTGCGTCGGTTCCACCGCAAGGTGGACGTAAACATCCGCACCAAGAATTTATTCAAATTGACACAACGAATGTGTTGTTCATCTGCGGTGGGGCGTTCGCCGGACTTGACCAAATCATCGCATCAAGAATTGGCCAAAAAGGCGTCGGTTTTCACGCGCAGGTCAAATCAAAATTAGAAAAAGACCCCGGCGAGCTCTTCGCCCAAGTATTGCCTGAAGATTTGTTGAAGTTCGGCATGATTCCAGAGTTCGTTGGTCGTCTGCCAATGATCGGTGCGGTGCACAGTCTCGACCGATCGGCGTTGATCAAGATTCTGACCGAGCCAAAGAACGCGCTACTAAAGCAGTACCAGAAGTTCTTCGAATTTGAAGACGTTGAACTCGAGTTCACCACCGAAGCGCTCGAGGCCGTGGCCGACCAAGCCCTTGTGCGCGGCACCGGTGCGCGCGGTTTGCGGGCGATTCTCGAAGAGGTGTTGCTCGAGACCATGTATGACCTGCCGGGTCGCAAAGATGTTGCCAAAGTCGTGATCGATCTGAACGCGGTGAACAAAGTATCGCCACCGACTTTGGTCAACCGAAGCACTCGTGTCACCCGTCAGCGTCGCGCTGCTTCGTAAACGAAACTAAAAGTCGTGCAATACGCCGACGCCCTGCGTTACCTCGACGAGCATTCAAGTTACGAGCGCACCGGTCGTGTTGAGTCACCATCAACTTCGAACATTGAAAAGTTGCTCGACGCAATCGGCAACCCGCAACATTCGTATCGCAGCATTCACATCACCGGCACCAACGGCAAGGGGTCGACTGCGCAGATAACCACCCGATTGTTGATGGCCCATGGTCTTCGTGTCGGCACATATTCGAGCCCGCACATCAATCGCATCAACGACCGCATCTGTATCAACGGCGAACCGATCGATGACGACGAGTTCGGTCGACAAATTGGCGCCATTGCCGACCTCGAAATTTTGGTTGGTGTGAGGCCGAGTTTTTTTGAAATCATGACTGCGGCGATGTTCAGGTGGTTCGCAGACTCGGCAGTTGATGTCGCAGTCGTCGAAGTCGGCATGCTTGGCCGATGGGATGCGACAAATGTAATCAATTCAGACGTTGCTGTGATTACAAACATCGCTCTTGACCACATGGAGTATGCAGGACCAACCGTCGAGCACATCGCACGTGAGAAGGCGGGCATTATCAAACCGTCGAGCGCACTCGTGCTGGGCGAGACCGATGAACTTTTGCGCGAGATATTTTTATCAGAAGAAGCACGAAGTCAATTGATTCGCAACGAAGATTTCGCTTGTGAAGACAATTTTCTGGCGATCGGAGGAAGAATGATTTCGGTTCGTACCTCGCGCTCGAAATACGAAGACGTGATCGTGCCCCTGCATGGCCAGCACCAAGGCGACAATGCATCTCTGGCGATATGCGCCGTCGAAGAATTTTTTGGTGATGTGATCAATCGAGAGATACTTGACGAAGGCATGTCGGCAGTCGCGATGCCTGGTCGCTTCGAAGTTCTCGGACATCGACCTCTGGCGATAATCGACGGAGCACACAACCCGGCAGGTGCACAAGTTTGTGCGACGGTTTTTTTTGAAGACTTCAACACCCAGGGTCGAAAGATTTTGGTGACAGGTGCGCTTCGAAGTCGCAACCCCGAAGACTTATTGCTCGGTTTTAGAGCAAATGAGTTCGATGTAGTAATCACATGTATGCCGCCAACACCGCGAGGTTTGCCGGCCGACGAAATGGCAAGAGTTGCAACGAGCATTGGTTGTGCCGATGTGCGAGTTGCTGAGTCGGTAGAGAAGGCCTGTCAAATGGCAATCAATCTTGCAAGTCAAGACGACGCAGTTTTGATCACTGGCTCGCTTTACATCGTCAGCGCTGCTCGACCCTATTTGATCACCCATTTATCTAAGCGCATCTAGCAAAGAGACACTTCAGACCAAGTCCGTGCGAGGCAGGCGATAAACCTTTAGCCTGAAGGCATGTCAAATCGCACACTTGTATTGCTTAAGCCAGATGCCGTTGAACGAAGTCTCGTCGGAGAAATTCTTGGACGTTTCGAGGCAAAAGGGTTGAAAATAGTTGCCATGCAACTGCGTCACCTTGACACCGCAACTTTGGCCCGCCACTACGAAGAACACCAGGGCAAGGGCTTTTACGCTGAACTGGTGGCGTTTATGTCGCGTGGACCAGTCGTCGCACTGGCTTTAGAGGGCCCAGAAGATACGTGGGAGATCGTCCGAGCAATGATGGGTGCGACAAATCCGCGGGCAGCCGCACCCGGCACAATACGTGGAGACCTCGGGACCATCTTTACCGAGAACTTGGTGCATGGCAGCGACTCTGCGGCATCGGCGAGTCGCGAACTTGAAATTTTCTTCCCGGGTCTCGCGAAGAAGACCTCGTAACTATGGCGGGAGGTAATCCTCTCTCGATGAGTCGCGATGTTGCTGTCGATCTCGGCACTGCGAACACGCTCGTCTATGTCAAAGGTCAAGGTCTCGTTTTAAATGAGCCGTCTATGGTCGCCGTCGATACGCGAAGTGGTCAGGTTGTTGCAGTTGGTCACGAGGCGAAACGCATGTGGGGGCGTGCACCGAGAAACATTCGGTTGGTTCGTCCGTTAAAAGATGGTGTGATCGCAGACTTTGATGTTTGCGAACAGATGTTGAAACAATTTCTACAGCGAATTTCAACAAGCCGTTGGAGCAAGCCTCGAGTTATTGTCGCAGTGCCATCCGAGGTGACAGGTGTCGAGCGACGTGCGGTGCAAGACGCAGCCGAATTTGCCGGTGCGCGACGACCTGTTTACATCATCGAAGAAGCAATGGCTGCCGCAATCGGCGCAGGTCTGCCCGTGCATGAGCCGAGCGCCAACTTGATCGTCGACATCGGTGGCGGCACTACAGAAGTCGCGGTTATTTCTTTAGGTGGCATCGTGACGGCCAACTCAGTGCGAGTTGGCGGCGACGAACTCAACGAAGTCATTATTGCCATGTTCAAGCGCGATTTTGATCTTGATGTTGGCGTCAACACCGCAGAAGAAGTCAAGATTCAATTGGGGTCAGCATGGCCACTTGAACAAGAAATAGTCGGCGATGTCGGCGGTCGTGACACTAAGACGGGTCTGCCACGCACCCAAGAGATCACGACTCAACATGTTCGTGAATCTTTAGATGAAGCAGTATTGAAAATTGTCGACGCGATCAAAAAGACGCTCGAGCGAACGCCCCCAGAACTGGCAGCCGATGTAATTAGTCACGGGTTGGTTTTGGCCGGCGGAGGATCATTATTGGCCGGTCTTACCGAGCGCGTCACGCATGAAACCGGTATTCAGGCGTACATCGCCCCCGAACCATTGCTCGCAGTCGTGTTGGGTGCTGGCATGACTCTTGAAAATCTCGAGGCGATCAAGGGTCTGACAATTCAAAGCGAATTTTCTTAGAAACGATTTTTTAAATAGTGGCAGTCGCTCAATCAACTCGAAGGCGAGCAATCATCTTGCTGGTTCTCACTTCAATTATTTTGATCACGCTCGACTTGCAGAATTCGTCGGCGACATCCGGCCTCAGGTCGGTCTTTGGTGTGATTTTTCGTCCGGTCGAGAGCACGATGCGAGTGGTTACTCGACCGATAAGCAACGCCTGGTTTGGCATCTTCAACTACAACGACGTGCTCGACGAGAACGAGCGACTTCGCGAAAAAGTTGCGCAGCAAGAAGGTGCGACAGTCGCGGCTGCCGCATCAGTTCGACTTGCCCAAGAATTGTTGGCGCTCAATGGTTTGCCGACTCTGGCCGGAATCAACGCAGTGACCGCCCAAGTTATTGGCGATTCTCCGACAAATTTTTCGCAGACGATCGAGATCAACCAAGGCAGCGAGAGCGGCATTCGCGTCGGTATGCCCGTGTTGAACGCCGCCGGTTTGGTCGGCAAAATAACCAAGGTCTACGGCGATCGGTCGGTGGTCATGCTGATTACCGACCCCGACTTTGCGTTGTCAATCAAAGTCGTAAATTCACCGCGCCAAACGACGACAACGACTATTGCCAAAGGCAACGCTGCTGTACCGTCGCCCGTTGTGCCCATTGAGCCCGATGCGAGTCTTGAAGGTGATGCATCGACAACAACTACGACGACCACAACAACCACGATCGCGGGCTTCACGCCATCAGTGACGACTTTGCCCGCGACACCGTCTGGCGTTTCGTCGATCACGGTTCCACTTGCGAGTGATCTAGCGATTCGCGAGACCGGCGTAATCGAAGGTCGCGGTCCTTCACGTCAGCCAACCGTGCGTTTTATAAGTAACGCAGTTCGATTCGGTGATATTCAGGCGGGCGTACCGATTGTGACCGCCGGTGGTTCGCGAAGTCTTTCGCCTCCAGACATCTTGGTTGGCACCGTGTCGCGCGTAGTCGAACGACTCGGCTCGGCTGGGCCAGTTCTTGAAATTGAACCAGTTGCCGATTTGACGAACCTTTCATTTTTGCGAGTGTTGCTCTATCAGCCGATCACCGAAAAGGCGACGCCATGATTCGTTTTTTGACGATCATGTCGAGTCGCTGGACACGACTGGTCTTGGTAATGCTGATTGTTCTCTCGTTGCAAACAACATTGTTCGCCGAGTTACGACCATTCGGAGTTGCGGCACAGGTTGTGTTGCTCTTTGTCATCGTGTCGGGCTCGATCAACGGCGTAGCAATCGGCTCGATCACCGGGCTGATTGCAGGTCTGATGTATGACTTTATTTTGCCGACTCCCGTCGGTCTGGCTTCACTCGCTATGGGTCTCGCTGGTGCAACCGCAGGACTATTGCTTTATTTTTTTCATGAACCCACTTGGTGGATGCGACTGATCACTGTTGCAATAGTTTCTATTCTCGGAGAAATTTATTTTCCGTTGGCGCAGGCAATAGTTGGTTTTGACGGTTGGCTACAGCCAAGAATATTCAAAGTTGCGATTGTGGTTGCCGCTTGCAACTTGATTCTCGCGCCATTGGCAATAGTTGTTTGTCGTTGGACATTGGCCGAACGAAAGTTGTCAATTTAAATGTCGATGCAAAAACCCGAGAGTGTGCCAAAACGATTGGTCGCTCTTGGTGTGGTGGCTCTCGTGTTATTCGGCGCACTCTCGACACGAATGTGGTTTTTGCAGGCGGTTGGCTCGCGAGACGTTGAAGAAGTGATCGTAAAAGTTCGTACTCGAACGATAAAACTTCTACCAGAACGCGGGCGAATCTTCGACTCTGCAGGTCGTGTGATGGCCGACAACAAACGAACCCTTGTAGTGACTATTGATCGTGATGTCGTGCGAAAACCAGCCGAGCGGCTTGCTTTGGCCCAACGGCTATCTGGTCCGTTAAGTGTGCCGATCGAAACTCTGCTGGTGCGAATGCAAGATGAGCGATATGGTCCGTTTGAGTCGATTCCGTTGCGCGAAGACGTGTCTGAAGAGACCGCTCTTTTTTTGATGGAGCGCGTCGAAGACTACCCAGGCATTTTCGTACGCGAAGAGTGGCGGAGAAATTATCCATATGGCGCAATCGGCGGGCATGTTCTCGGTTATCTCGGCGCCATTCTGAAAGGTAATTTGGCATACTACAAATCGATTGGCTACGACCCGAACGAACGAGTTGGTCAATACGGTGTCGAAGAAACATATGAAACGGCTCTACGTGGCACGCCTGGTTATGTGCGCTATGAGGTCGATGCAGTAGGCAACATTCTGCGTCTGATCGAGCGTGTCGAACCAATTGCGGGCAATGACCTGCAGTTGTCGATTGATTTGAAAGTGCAGCAATTTGCCGAACAGGCGCTTGAAACTCAACTACTAGTGCGACGACGAGTTGAAGCGGGCCAGATCAAGTTGCCCGACGGCACACTTGACCCGCAATACGCAGAGATCAACTATTACAAAGCACCCGCAGGCTCGGTGGTCGTGATGAACCACAATTCGGGTCGTGTCGTAGCGATGGCAAGTTATCCGCGCTTCGATGTGCGATGGTTCGGTGGAGGCTTGCCTAAGGACAAGTTTTCTCAATTGTTTCCGCAAACCGACGACCCCGACTTGTCAATTTTGGTGAACCGCGCGATTTCGGGTCGCTACAACGTTGGCTCGTCTTTTAAGCCGCTGGTTGCATATGCCGCGCTGAACACGGGTCAGTTGCCTGGTGGCGCTAAATATACGTTCGACGATCGGGGTACTTACAAACTTCAAAGCATCCCCGATGACAGATGTCAACAGGGTGTTAAGTGTGTTTTCAGAAATTCAATCTGTCGTGCGACTGGAGCCCCGTGTCGTTATGGAGAAGTCGGTGTCGAGTCTGCTCTTGCGGTATCTAGCGACACGTTTTTTTATAAAATAGGCGAGCAAATTTTGACCGAGCGCGGATATGCGCCTGTTCTTGAAAATGAGGTGCGATCATTTGGTCTTGGCTCGCCGACCAACATTGACTTGCCATACGAGTATGCGGGCACGATACCGAGCAAAGAACTTAAGAAGCGACTTGCCGATATCGGTGCGATTTCACAAGAGTCAGGTCGGGCCTATTATGTCGGCGATCAAGTTTTGTTCGCAATCGGCCAAGGTTTGTTGTCGGTAACGCCGCTGCAGATGGCCCAAGCGTATTCGGCTATCGCCAATGGTGGTCGAATTTATGAGCCCCGAGTTGGGGTTGCGTTGCTTGCCCCAGGCACACTTGACTCGCGTCCTGGTTTTGTCGATTTTGGCACGACCGAAGTTGTTAAACGTCTTGTTTCGATCAAGCCAACGAGGCGAATACCGATGACGACTGAAATTCGTGAACCAATCGTCAAAGGTATGGCTCGAGTGGTGACTGGGCCTGGCGTAAATTTTGATTATTACCACAAGGCCACCGGCGAAAATATTTTTCGCGGCTATGACTATGAAAAGTTGCCGATTGCAGGCAAGACCGGCACGGCACAAGGCTTAAACAACTTGCCGTGGAACGACTCTTCGGCGTTCGGCGCGTTTAGTCTGGATAGTTCACAGCCTTATACGGTTTTTGCCTATTTAGAAAAGGCTGGTTATGGGTCGCAGGCCGCCGCACCGGTAGTCAAATGCATATTCACCGCCTTGGCGGGCAACTATCGATATGACGAAGTGCTCGCCGCAGACCCTCTCGACAAAGCGAGTTTTCAAGTTGCGCCACCAAGTTCTTTGCGAAACCCATTGTGCCTTGTCGGCGGCGCGTCAGATACTCGAGAGTAGACACTCAGATGCCTCGCTTGATACCAAAAATATCTCTACCAAAGTGGATCGGCACAAGTTACGACGTTGTTTCAGTTTGGCGCAACGTCGACTTCGTGCTCTTGATTGCCGTCACATTGCAAAGCGTTATCGGCGCTCTCACAGTTTATTCAGCAACCCGCCAACGAATGATCAATCAAGGATTCGATCAATATTTTTACGTTCAGCGTCAAGTAACTTTTTTGATTATTGCCGCGGTGTTCACGACAGTCGTCATGGCCGTCGGCCACGATTGGATTCGAGAGCGTGCCGTTTTTTGGTATATTTCGTCGAGCCTGCTGCTCATCTTGGTGCTTGTTATCGGTGCAGTAACTCGAGGTGCTCGACTCGCGTTTGACTTCGGGCCATTTTCGGTGCAGCCAGCCGAATTGATGAAAGTTGTCGTATTGATTTTGATCGCCGCGTATACGGCTGATGCTGCTTACGACAAAATTGACTACCACCAATTTTCAGTATCGCTGTTTATCCTCGGATTTCCGGTTTTTTTGATTTTGTTGCAGCCCGACTTGGGTTCTGCAACGGTCTTGGTCGCCGGCGTCGCCGGCGTTTTGTTGATGGCGGGCGCGAAACGCCGATATATCGCGATGATCACGGGTCTGACGATAGTTTCGGCGGCTGCTGTGACAGTTGCGGGCGTCGTTGATCGATATCAACTACGTCGCATCGACGCATTTTTGAATCAAGACTCAAACGAAAAAGATCTGCAGCAAATCGTGTTGCAAGTGCGATTTGCAAAGAGAGCCGTGTCGAGCGGTGGTTTCTTTGGCAAAGGCTTTTTGCAAGGACCGTTAACCAACGGCGCGTTTATCCCCGTGCAATTTTCGGATTTTCCTTTTTCTGCGATCGGCGAACAATTCGGCATGATTGGCGGCTTCACGGTGCTCGCATTGTTCGCGATTATTTTGTGGCGACTCTGGGTGATATCTCGTCTCGCAAGAACACGGTTCGACCAACTTTTTGTCGCCGGTGTGTTTTCGTTGATGCTTTTCCAGATTTTTCAAAACATCGGAATGACCCTCGGTCTGACACCAGTTAGTGGGTTGCCGTTGCCGTTCATTTCATATGGTGGTTCGCACCTTGTGTCGACTGCGCTGATGATTGGGTTGTGTCAAAGCATTTATATGCGCCGACTGCGTTGAGAGAGTCCGTCTTTAGTGCCGTCTGACGGGGTAGCCTGATATCACGGAGCGCAAGCTCCACACATTCGATTTTCGCGAAGTCGGTGCGCTCAGTCTCCTGAGTTAGTGCTTAACCGCGATTGACGAACCAGTGTTTGTCGGTTCGTCTTTGAGGTTTAGAAGGATTAGTAAATGAGTTCGCCAGAGTTACCAGAGCATCCAAGAGAAGGTCGCTTAGTCTCACCGCAAGCAGCCGACGCAGCACTAGTGCGCAAGCCCCAAATTGGCGACACGCGACCGGCACCGATTGTCGCTCCCGCGCCTGCTGGTCAAACTGATGATTCGAGTTCAGATGCATCAACGGGCTCGGCAAACGATTCGAAGCGTGGCGAAAAGTCAGGTCGCGCCGAAAAGTCTGGTCGTGGTGGACGCAATCGTCGTGGTGGACGCAATCGTCGACGCCGTCAAGACCGACCGAGCGACCGCGAATCATCGCGATCTTCACGGTCATCGCGTTCGTCGGCTG
>DOHD01000052.1:1765-8760 GCA_003535455.1 Acidimicrobium sp. | reverse complement strand
GTGAGCGTGCTCGATGAATTGCCACCGGGTCGCACGCCGATAAAAACAGCTTGGGTAGCGGGTGAAAAATCTGAAGCGAAAATGTGGGCTGATTTGCGCGATGCGATCTCGCAGGGTCAGCAGGCATTTATCGTTTGCCCGTTGATCGAAGAGAGCGACAAATTGCAAGTCGCTTCAGCGCAAGACACGCACGAATTATTGGCCAAAACCGAGTTAAAGGGTTTGAAACTCGGGCTGTTGCATGGTCGAATGTCGTCGAACGAAAAAGACGAGACGATGAACAAATTTCGCGAGCGCAAAATTGATGTGCTCGTCGCGACAACCGTCATCGAAGTTGGCGTCGATGTGCCCAACGCTACTTGCATGGTCGTGCTCGACGCAGATCGGTTTGGTATCGCCCAGTTGCATCAACTTCGAGGTCGCGTGGGTCGCGGTGTGATTGCGTCGCGTTGTTGGTTGGTCACGAGCAACCCAGAAGTCTCATCGCCTCGCGTCGATGCATTGGTTGAGTCGACCGATGGCTTTTATTTGGCCGAAGTCGATCTTGAGTTGCGCGGCGAAGGCACGATAATGAACACCGCACAAAAAGGCAGGAGTGACCTGAAACTTGCGTCATTGCGCAGCGACCGCGATTTGATCGAATCGGCTCGCGCGGCTGCGATCGAAATTATCGCCAACGACCCGACGCTAACCAACCATCACGAGTTTCGTGATGAAATTGACCTGCTCTTGACACCCGACGAAGAAGAATTTTTGTTCAAGAACTAACCAGGGTTATTCGCTCTCAGGTGCGAGCACGATGTCCCATCGATCACGACAGTCGCTGCATCGATATGCGACGACTTCACCCGCGAGCCAAATTTCGTCTTCGGGGGGATGAGTCAATAAGTGGGCGGTCCCTCCGCAGTCAACGCAGATTATCGATTGAGATGGCGCCTCGGCTCGACCCGACACAAATTCGTCTGACTCGTGCGATTCGTTGTTGCTCACCGCTCAATTCAACCACCTGGTTGACAACGTCACGGTGACTTGAATAAGTCTGCTCTGGCAATAGCGTGAACGCATGCGAATTGTGGCAGGAGAATTGCGTGGTCGAAAAATTGTGGCGCCTGTTGGCGACACGACTCGGCCGACAACCGACATGGCTCGTGAGGCGATTTTCAATGCGTTGACCAGCATGGATGTGATAATTGATGCGCGAATTCTCGACTTGTTTGCCGGGTCGGGTGCGCTCGGCATTGAGGCCTTGTCGCGCGGCGCGGCGCACTGCACATTTATCGAACGCGATAAAGATGCTCTGACGAGTCTGCAAGAAAACATAACGAAACTTGACCTGACCAGTCGCGCGACCGTCGTGCGCGCAGATGCGATCTCGGGTCTTGCGCGATATTCAGATATCGACTTCGTGTTGGCTGATCCGCCGTATGAGTTCATTAAATGGCAGCAGTTGCTCGACCAAATTTCGGCGCCGCTTGTTGTGGCCGAAAGTGGGCGAGAAATAAACGGCATAACTGGCTGGGAGTCAACGCGAACAAAACGCTATGGACGAACCCACGTCACGTATTTGAGGCGAGTACCGTAGTGGGTGCGATGAAAGCGATGTTTCCGGGAAGTTTCGACCCTATTCACCTTGGGCATTTAGACATCGCACGACAGGCGGCGAGCCTGTTTGGTGAAGTAGTGATCGTCGTGATGCACAACCCCGAAAAACCTGTTGGAATGTTTTCGGTGACCGATCGAGTTGAACTGGCCAAAGCCGCGACCCGCGATATTAAAGGTGTGTCGGTGAATGCGGCCGCGGGTTTGGCTGTTGACGCCGCTACGAAGTTCGGCGCAAACTTCATCGTCAAGAGCGTGCGCAACGCGGCTGATTTTGATGCCGAAGTGCAGATGGCTGACACGAATCGCGTGGTTGGCTCAGTTGAAACTGTTTTGTTGATCGCCCAACCGCAGTTTTCATTTATTAGCAGTCGTTATGTTCGTGACATCGCCCAAAACGGTGGCGATGTGGCGGCCCTCGTGCCGTCGGTTGTGGTTGATGCGATTAATAAAGTTAAAAAATAGGGGGATGTATGCCGACAGATGATTATGAAGACTTCGACAATTACGACAAGGTCGTAGATTCGTTTGATGGCGAGACGGTGCCTGTCGAGCTCGGCGACTCAGAGGCGTTTATAACCGAAGCGATCGGCGCAATTTCGAGCGCGCCAAATGCGCCACTTTCAAGCGCGCCGAAAATTAATCGCGAAGAAGTATTGGGCATGTTGCAAGATGCGCTCGATAGTTTGCCCGTTGAAATTCGTGAAGCGCGATGGATGCTCAAAGAGCGTGCAGATTTTCTCGCCAAGACCCAGCGCGAAGCCGACGAGATCGTCGAGGCCGCGCGCGTGCAGGCCGAGCGCATGGTGCAGCGCACCGAAGTAGTGCGCGCGTCTGAGGCGCGAGCCCGACAAGTCATCGAAGCCGCGAACGAAGACTCGCGTCGACTCAAGAGCGAGACTGAAGACTTTCTCGATCGTCGTCTTGGCAGTTTCGAAATTTTGCTCGACCGTTTGACCAAGACGGTCGCCGAAGGTCGCGCGCGTTTGTCGATTGTCGCCCAACAACCCGCTCACGAAGTGTCGCTTGATGACACCGCCGGCGGTCTGTTCGATCAAGACGAAGAACTTTAAATCGAATTTTGGCGTCACCACTTCTAATTAATATCGCCGAACTGCTTCGGCGCGCGGGCAGCATTCGCGAAGTAGACAGACAAATCGACGCGAGTGAATTCGATTTTGCCGACGAGCGAATCGTCGGCGATTCAAAAGTAGATGTCGGTCTGACCCTCGAAGCGTTGACCGACGGCATAGTTGTCCACGGTGTGTTGCAGGCTGATTGGCGCTGTGAATGTCGGCGGTGTTTGAGACCGCTGACGGGTCGAGCGCAAGTCGAGGTGCAAGAGCTATATCAAGCGGTGATCAGCGACCCAGATGCATACCCGATCACCGGAGAACAACTCGACCTGCTTGAAATGACCCGCGAGAATGTTTTGTTGGCCGTGCCCCTCGCACCACTTTGTCGCATCGATTGTCCTGGCCTTTGCCCGCAGTGTGGTGCCGACCTGCAGTCGGCGCCATGCGCATGTTCGCGCGAGGTTCGCGACGAGCGGTGGGCGGCACTAGACGCGCTGAAAAGCGATGAAAACCAATGAGGGCTGAGCAAATTGAATTAATCGTGGCTAGCCTTGCTGTTCGTTCAAATAACGAGTTTTTTCAGTCAGTTCAGAATTTACGAAAGCCGAGTTAGCGATGGCAGTTCCAAAGAAAAAGAAATCTAAGGCAAAGGGTCGCATGCGTCAGGCTGCGAACTGGAAACTCAAGTCGCCAACTTCGAGCTCGTGCCCCCGATGTGGCACCGCCAAGCGTCCGCACACTGTTTGTGGTTCGTGCGGCTGGTACAAGGGTCGTGTCGCAGTCAACGTCGACGCGAGCTAATTTCGGGCGTTCGCGTCGTTTGCTTTAACGATGCTGCCAATTGCTGTTGATGCCCTCGGTGGCGACAAGGCGCCGGGCGAAATAATTGCCGGTGCTCGCGAGGCTGTTGCCGCCGGAATAAATGTAATTTTGGTTGGTCCGCGAGATTTGGCGGGTTGCGAAGGCTTCAAATTTGTCGAGGCAAACGAAGTCATCGAGATGCACGAAGACGCGGCGAGTTCGGTGCGCAACAAAAAAGATTCGACGCTGGTGCGTGCCGCCGAGGCGGTGCGCGACGGCAAAGCGAGCGCGATGATTTCGGCTGGCAATACGGGTGCGACGATGGCATCGGCGTTGTTGCGGATGGGTCGCATCGCCGGCGTGAAACGTCCCGCAATCGCCACACCGATACCCGCGCCAGGCACGACACCGACCGTGTTGCTCGATGCGGGGGCAAACGCCGAAGTCGAACCCGAGTGGTTGGTGCAATTTGGGTTGATGGGCAGCGTCTATGCCGATGTTCGATTTGGTGTGAAGAACCCGCGCGTTGGTTTGCTGTCTATTGGTGAAGAACCTGGCAAAGGTGACACGCTGCGCAAACAGGCCTACGAATTGTTTTCGAATGCAAAAAATATAAATTTCATCGGCAACGTCGAAGGTCGCGACATTATGACCGACAAAGTCGATGTCGTCGTGACCGACGGGTTCACCGGCAATGTGGCGTTAAAAACTTTAGAGGGCACGATGCGCGGTGTTGTCAAGGCGCTGTTCGCCGCGATCAGTGCGCCAGAATACAAAGAACACGCAGACGGCATCATGCCCGCGTTGTTGAGTTTGTATTCGACTTTCGATCCCGACACCTATGGCGGGGCGATCTTGCTCGGCGTCGACGGTGTGTGCATTATTTCGCACGGTTCGTCGGGTTCACGAGCAATGTTGAACGGCATCAAGGTTGCAGCAGAAATGGTCGAAGTCGACATGGTCGGCAAAATTCGCCAAGCCGTGCAACAATAAAATCGTGCCTGAATCGTTTAGCGAGTCGCTGCAGCGGCTGTCGGCGAAAATCAGTTATCAATTTTCTGACATAACTTTGCTCGAAACAGCGATGCGCCACAGTTCATGGACCGCCGAAAACGATGGTTATGAGTCGAACGAACGACTCGAGTTTTTGGGCGACTCGTTGATCGGTTTCGTCGTGGCCGATGTTATGTATCGGCGCTACCCAGATTTCGACGAAGGAAAACTCACGGACCTGCGAAAGATTGTGGTCAACTCGACGGCCTTGTCGCGTGTTGCGATCGATCTTGGTGTTGGCGAGTTCGTCTTGCTCGGTCGTGGCGAAGAAGCGGGTGGCGGTCGAACCAAAACTTCGATCTTGGCGAATGCGCTTGAAGCCGTTTTTGGTGCCGTTTATCTAGATTCAGATTCGCAACATGCTTATGAAGTTGCCGCCCGATTGTTGAACGATTCGATCGACGAGGCGTTGGCGGCTCTAAAAAAACTCGACGCCAAGTCGCAACTGCAAGAACTCGCCGCACGCCTAGAGCGACCGATGCCCGAATATCGTGTTACGAACGAAGGACCGGACCACGCCAAAATCTTTTTCGCCGATGTTTTTTTGGGCGAAGAGATGTTAGGCAGCGGTTCTGGGCGGTCAAAAAAGGCAGCCGAAGAACAAGCGGCACAACAGGCCTGTGCAATTTTGCTGACATCGTAAATTTTTGGTCTGTGTTGCTGACTCTGCCGAAGAACCTCACGAAACAAAGACTCGACCAAGATGCCAGAACTGCCTGAAGTTGAAACCGTCAGGCGCGGACTTGAACAATGCGTTGTCGGTCGCAAAATTGTGAAAGTCGAGGTGGGCCGTGAACGAACCGTGCGGCGCACCAGTCGAGAAGCCTTGATCGACGGATTGACAGGAGTAAAAATAATTTCGGCGACGCGTCGGGGAAAATATTTGTTGTGCGATCTCGACTCTGGTCAGCGACTGATGATGCATTTGCGCATGAGCGGCAGGCTGATTATTGCCGAGCCCGGCGCACAGCGACCACCACATACGCATGTCGTGATGCATCTGGTCAATGCCGAATCGCCCGAGAGTGAATTGTGGTTTGTCGACCCGCGGACCTTTGGCGAAGTCGTCGTGTTTGATCCTGACAAGATAAAAACTCAGATGCCAGACTTGGCCAATCTCGGTGTTGACCCGTTGATCGACGAATTTTCGCCAGAGATTTTGCGCGACTTGTTTAAAGACCGTCGTGGCAACTTGAAAGCGCTGTTATTGAATCAACATGTTGTCGCCGGCATCGGCAATATCTATGCTGACGAAATTTTGCATCTGGCCAAATTGCGACCCGATCGTCTGCCGAGTCGTTTGACCAGCACGACGCTGGTTCGGCTGCACGCGGCGATTGTTGAAGTTTTGAATCAAGCCGTGATGGCTGGCGGTAGCACGCTGAAAGATACGCAATACGTTGATTTAGAGGGTCAAACCGGCAGTTTTCAGGACGAGCATCGCGTTTATGGGCGAGGCGGTCTGTCGTGTTTGACCTGTGGAAAAGGTCGAATTTTGATGACGGTCGTGGCGGGGCGAACCACCTGTTATTGCTCGAAGTGTCAACACTGAATTTCAAACTTGTAGTTGCGAGATGAAGTAATCTCGGCGTCTGAGATGTTTCTAAAATCATTGACGCTTAAGGGCTTTAAGTCGTTCGCCGACACGACGGTGATGGAGCTAGAGCCGGGGGTGACCGTCGTGGTCGGGCCAAACGGTTCGGGCAAATCGAATGTCGTCGATGCGATTGCCTGGGTTTTGGGCGCACAAGCGCCAAGTTCGGTTCGAAGCCAAAAAATGGACGATGTGATTTTTGCCGGCACATCAAAGCGCCCAGCCCTGGGTCGTGCCGAAGTGGTGTTGACGATCGATAACTCGGCGGGTTTGTTGCCGATCGAGTTTTCTGAGGTCAGCGTGAGTCGAACCCTGTTTCGCAGTGGCGAGAGCGAATATGCGATAAATGGTATTAATTGTCGATTGCTTGACGTGCAAGATCTGCTCTCTGATGCAGGCGTTGGTCGTCAACAACACGTGATCGTCAGTCAAGGACAAATTGATGCGGTGTTGAACGCGCGACCAGAAGACCGCCGAGCAATAATCGAAGAAGCATCTGGTGTGCTTAAACATCGCAAACGAAAAGAGAAAGCCGAGCGACGTCTTGAAGGCACCGAAGCAAACTTGTTGCGCGCACAAGATTTGTTGCGTGAAGTGCGACGTCAATTGCGTCCGCTTGAGCGACAAGCAGATGCGGCGCGACGACATGGTGCGGTCGCTGCCGAATTGCGAAATCTGCAGCTTTATATTGCGGGTCGAGAAATCGCCGCGTTGCGTGCGCGCTTAGAAAACTCGGCGGTTAGCAAAGTTGAAGGCGAGGCAAACGAAAAAACATTGCGCGCAAGACTTGCAAGCCTCGACACGGCCGTCATGGCTGATGAAGCCGAACTAACTGCTCGCGGTGAGTCGGGCACGAGCGATGACTTGGTGCG
>DOHD01000052.1:0-1655 GCA_003535455.1 Acidimicrobium sp. | reverse complement strand
CTGAGCGAGTTGTCAAAACAAGAAGTCGAACTTGCACGAGATGAAGCGGCGTTGATCGCCGATCAAGCACAAGATGCGCAGTCGGCCCAAATTGCAGTGCGCGACGCCGAGACGGCACTTGATGCGGCGACTGCAACGTATGCCAAAGCAATTGCCGCGTCGGCTGGCGACGTCGCTCGGCTAGAAACACTTCGGGCATCGGTGGCGGCGAATGCGTCGAGTTTCGATGAGTTGAAAAGTGCATCGGGTGCTCTCGGGTCGCTTAGTGAACTGATCGAGGTTGATGCCGAATGGCAATCGGCAGTGCACGCCGGTTTGTCTGATGCGCTCAATGCAATCGTGATGTCAGACAAGTCGAGTGCACGAGAGGCATTGGCAAGTTTGCAAAGGTCTGATGCGATGGGTGCTGTCGTTTTGCTTGGTGATTGGACCACCAAAATTGCGCCGGTCGCGGTGCAGGGTGCGTCGTCGTTGCGCGCATTCGTGCGGGCCAAGGCGGGAGCCAACGCCAGTGCGGTGAACTCGTTGCTTGATGCGTTGCTGGCACGAGTTGTATTCGTCGATTTGTTTGATCGTGGTATCGACATCGTGCTTGAACGACCCGACGTAGTTGTTGTGACGTCAAAGGGTGATCGACTAGCGACGACATCGTTGCGAGTTGGACCAAATGCCGTGACCGCCGCGGCACTCGAGCGAGCAGAAGTGCGTGTGGCAGCAAGTGCCGAGGTATTGACACAAGCCGAGTCGGCGTTGAATTTGCGACGCGTTGAAGTTGTCAGTGTGCGCGAGCGACTTGCGGGCGTGCGTTCGACCCAAGTTGACATCGACAGTCGAGCGACATCGGTTGTCGCGCGTCGTCGCGAATTTGATGCCAAGGCTGCCGGGTTGCGCGAACGCAAAGTCTTGGTTGACGCCCGACTGAATGAGATCGAGTCACGACTGCAGGCTGACCAGGGTGCACGCAGTTCGGCATCTGAGCAACGCAGTCGGGTCGAGGCCGTGTTGGGTGCGGTAGTTCGGCTTTCAAGCATCGTCGAAGGACATGTGCAAACACTCGAGGCTCGTCAAATCGAGTTGCAAGAGTTGCGTCGTCGCCAAAGCAGCGAAGTGCGCGAGATTTCGCACCGGCTAGATGAAGCGCGTCGCGAACGCTCGGAGATTGAGAAACAACTCGAAGGTCAACGCGAGCGCAATCGTCGCGTCGAACTCGAAGAATCTGAAGTGAAAGTTCGCCTCGAAGGCGCGATCGAAACCTTGCGGCGCGATCTCGAAGTTGAGCCGCAACGGGCAATCGACACGCCGTTGCCAGAGTTGCCAGAGGGCACCAACCCGTTGGCGCGTCAACGAGAACTTGAGCGCGAGTTGCGGTTGATGGGCCCGATTAATCCGTTGGCACTCGAAGAGTTCACCGAGTTGCAATTGCGCAACACATTTTTAGAAGAGCAACTAGAAGACGTCAAAAATTCGCGTCGTGAATTGATGAAAGTGATCAAACAAGTCGACCAAGAAATTCAAAGCAATTTTGCCGCTGCATATGCAGATGTGCGCGACAACTTTACGAAGTTGTTTGCGATGTTGTTTCCGGGTGGTACGGGTCGATTGACGCTGACCAACCCCGACGATTTGTTGAATACCGGCATTGAAGTCGAGGCCAA
>DOHD01000073.1:3903-7235 GCA_003535455.1 Acidimicrobium sp. | reverse complement strand
TGGATTAGGTAATTATTTTTCTTGCGGGCGCAATGAAGACCTTTGATACAGATTTAGGCTTCGGGGGTCGACGTTGTGGCGCTGGCAGTAAGCAACGACCGCACATCTAACAACAAGTCGGCGACTTCGCCGGTTGACACGAGTTCGCGCTGCAACATTTCGCGAAGTGCCTTGTCGATCACGCCAAGTGCTTCGCTGATAACTGCTGTCTCGCGTGAATCTGTCATGTGATTGAGCCTTTCGAAATTATTTTTGCTACTGAACTATCGACTGATCAATGAACCGAAGGCTAGTGCGATCGACACACCAGACCTCGTCATTTAGTTAGATCATGCCTGAAGCATGTGTCACTGTAGGCAGATGTCCAGGTAAACCCGTGTCTTGGCAAACCAATGTCTCTGCGAACCGCGAATTCTCAAATGGCGTCTAAGCCTGGCTTGTGCGTAACATCACAATGTGGAATTGCAGGATAAAAATACGGTTGTGACAGGTGCCGCAAACGGCATCGGAAAAGCAGTCGCCCAAGAATTTCACAAACAGGGCGCCCGCGTGGTGCTCGCCGACCGCGACGAAAAACTTCTCGCCTCGGTGGTCGAACAACTCAACACCAAACGACCCAATTCGGCTTTCGCCGTGGCGTGTGACTTATCCACAGAAATCGCCAACGCCGAACTTGTCGCCAAATCAAAACAATTTCTCGGATTCATCGACTTGTTCTACGCCAATGCCGGCGTCGCCATGGGCACCGACCTTTCAACGAGCGAAGAAACATGGAACACATCCTTCGATGTCAACGTGCATGCTCATCGCTGGGCAGTTAAATATTTAATCGACGACTGGCTCGCGGCAGGTCATGGCTATTTTGTCAGCACCGCGTCGGCGGCCGGCTTGCTGACGGCAATCGGATCTGCGCCGTATTCTTTGACCAAGCATGCGGCACTGGCATTCGCCGAATGGCTTTCGATTACATACGGCAATCGCGGACTCAAAGTCAGTTGCCTGTGCCCACAAGGTGTGAACACGAACATGTTGCGGCGCTCAGATGAAGCAACCGCCGCCGACAACGGCAACGTTGTGCGCGCCTCGGGTGCCGTGCTCGAACCCGAACAAGTCGCCGAAATTGTCGTCGCAACTTTGCGCCAAGAAACTTTTATGATTTTGCCCCACCCCGAAGTTGGTCAATTCGTGAACAAAAAAGCCAGCGAGCACGAGCGATGGTTGGCGGGCATGCGCAAACTGCAACTTCGCACGCTCGGCGTTTAATAAAGTGAACGGCACTTCGATCAACGAACTTGTTTCAGCAAGCGACGTCGCAAAGTATCAAACCGATGGCGTCGTCGCGTTGCGCAATGTGTTGTCACAGAGCGCGATCTCTGAACTCGCCGACGCCCTCGCGCAAAATATGCAATCGCCCGGACCATGGGCCAACGAATATGCCGCCAACTCGAAACAAGGCAGATTCTTCGACGATTATGTCAACTGGGCGCGCTTTGACGCCTACAAGACACATGCGCTTGCAGGCGTACTACCCCAAATTGCTCTCGCCCTGATGCAAAAAACTTCCGGTCGATTTTTTCACGAACACGTTCTCGTCAAAGAAGCGGGCAACAATCAGGTCACGCCGTGGCACAACGACGAACCGTATTACTCGGTCGACTCGCAAAACAATGTCAGCCTGTGGGTGCCACTAGACCCGATTCCAGAAAAAATCGCGTTGCGCGCGATAACCGGCAGCCATCGTTGGGGCAAAAAATTTATCCCAAGAAGATTCGTCGATCAATCTGCGTATGTCGAAAGTGCCAGCGACTACGAGTCGCTACCCGACTCTGCGTCGTTAGATGCCGCCGACAACATCGAGAGTTTCGCCGCGATGCCTGGCGACGTCGTCGCGTTTCACTTTCGCACCCTGCACAGCGCACCCGCGACGACAAATTATGACAATCGCCGTCGCGTGGTGAGTTTTCGCTATGTCGATAGCGATGCAACTTGGTCGACTCGTCCGTGGAAGACATCGCCACCGCTTGAGCCACGCGCTTTAAAAGTTGGCGACATCTTAAATGATGATCGCTTTCCGCTAATTAAAACTATTTAACGCCGTCGCCAACTCGCGCCACTCAGCCGATGGCAGTTCGCCGACATTGCTCGACAGCACTTGCACCGATACATGGTTGGCGCCAGCCTCAATGTGAGCGTTGATTCGGTCGACGATTGTTTCGAGCGTGCCCCAAGCAACGATTGCATCGACCATTTTGTCGCTCGGCATTTTGTCTTCGCCGGCGATATCGCTTTGTTGATATCCGAGTCGCAACAAATTATTCGCGTAGTTCGGCAATCGGTTGTAGGTCAGCATGTGCTTGCGCGCCGTGGCTCGAGCCGAGTCGGCATTGGTGTCGAACACCACGGCGATTTCTGGCGCAAGCAAAGCATCAGCGCCCAAAATCTCGCGTGCACCAGCCGTGTGCTCGACGGGCACAAAATATGGATGCGCACCGAGCCCGCGTTGCGCCGAGAGTTTCAACATTTTCGGGCCGAGTGCCGCCAGCACGCGCCGTGGTGCAGTCGCGGGTGGTGCGGCAAAAAACACAGAGTTATCCATCGCGTCGAGATATTCGACCATCGCAGAATATGGCTTGGCATAGGTGCTTTGGTGCACTTTTTCAGCCAAGTGCTGATGGCTCGCACCAATGCCGAGCAAAAACCGATCACCAAATTTTTCGACGAGTGTCTTCCAGCCTGCGGCCATCGTCGTGGCGCTTCGTGCATGCATCGATGCAATGCCAGTTGCCATCGTCAAATTTTTTGTCGCTGCAAGCAACAACGCACACGAAGCAAAGGGTTCACGGCCGACGGCTTCGGGCACCCAAACACATTTGAAACCAAGTTCTTCGAGTTCTATCGCCGCCTCTTGCGCTTTGGTCATTGGTTGCATATCAAGGTCGAATGACCAAATGCCGACACGCCCCAAGCCAAAGTCAGAACGCTGCTTGACAACCATCACGAATTACCATAACGCAGTTCGCCATCACACATTGCACCATGAACCATTACTTTAAACAAACAACAAACATTGCCGCATCAAACTTCGTCGTGGTGGTCCGGGCATTTATTGCCATACTCGTGACAGTTGGTCTGCTGGCATCGTGCGCTAGTCAGCGAGACTCGCGTCAAGACATCGCCACCGTGTTGCATGTTGTCGACGGCGACACGATTGTCGTCAAGTTGCAGGGCGAAACCGAAACTATTCGTTTGCTAGGCATCGACACACCAGAAACTGTGCACCCCACCAAACCTGTCGAGTGCTTTGGGCCCGAGGCCTCGGCTTTCACCAAAGC
>DOHD01000073.1:0-3878 GCA_003535455.1 Acidimicrobium sp. | reverse complement strand
AAGACTGCTTGTCTATTTATATCTTGACGACGGCACGATGTTTAATCAACTTTTGATCGACCGCGGATTCGCGAGAACTTTGAGCATCGAACCCAACACGGCGTTTGCGTCGATCTTTGCAGATCACGAATCGAGCGCCCGCGAACGCCGAGTTGGTTTATGGCAGTCTTGCGAAAGGTAGCGTGAACGCGTGGCAGTTGCACAGAAATCACTCGTCGAACAACTGGGCCATTCACCGCACGCGAGACTTGTGATTCTCAGTTGCGATGACTTGGGTGCATTTCACGCCGCCAACATCGGTGTTTATGATGCGATCAACAAAGGCGTGGCGACTTGTGCTTCTCTAATGGTGCCAGCGCCATGGTCACGCGACGCGATAAACCGATACAACGGCGAAGACATCGGTGTGCATCTCACGCTCAACGCCGAGCACGCAAATTATCGCTGGGGATCCATAACAAATTCAGCGTCGCTATCGTCTGGCGAAGGCGGGTTTCCGCGAACGATCGACGACTTATGGGAGCACGGCGACCCGCAAGAAGTTTTGCGCGAATGCCGTGCGCAAATCGAACGCGCCATCGCCTGGGGTCTTGACCCGACACATTTGGCACCGCATCTGACGGCGATCACTCTTCGACCAGAATTTTTCGACATCTACCTAGAACTCGCCGTCGAGTTTCGCCTGCCAATTCGCTTGCCGAGTTCGATCTCTGAAGATCAAGCCGGCTTTCCGTTTCGCAAACTCGCCCGCGACGAAGGTGTCGTGTTTCCTGATTACTTCGACCACGATTGGCGCGCCGGCAGTCGTGAACGGGTGATGAAGACCTTGCAAAATTTGCAACCAGGTGTGACCGAGATGCATGTCCAACCATGCATCGACACACCAGAAATTCGCGCGCTCGGCGAAATCGCCCAAAGTTGGATTGACGATTACGAACTGGTCGTCAACGACGAAGAAGTTCGCGATGCAATCGAAGCAAGCGGCGCAATGCTGATCGGTTTTCGCGAACTGCGCACGCTGATGCGCGCACGCTAATTTTTATTCAGCGCGAACGCCTGCGAAAAGATCAGTCTCCAAACCTGATGCAGTCGGCGAATAACCGCCGATGTGATGATCGGCCAAAATCCAATCTTCATACGGATACACCTCGGCCAACTCGTCGTCGCTGAGACCGAACCAAAACGGTTCATTTAGGTCGACTTGTGTCGCGTGCGCCTTCAACGCACCCGAGCGCGCCCAGAAATATTCTCCGACATTCAATTTGGTCGTTATCCGATGATCGAGATTCGGACGATCAAACCACGTTTCATCAAATGGCGACGACCCTCGCAGTCGCAGCATCGCCTCGTGCACTGATTTGAGCCGCACTCGCGACCAAACCGAATAATACATTTTGAGCGGCTGCCAAACTGGCCCGGCGTTTTTATACCACGAGGCGTCACCAGCGCGTTCAAAAGCCAAAATGCTGACATCATGAACTTTCAGGTGATCTGGGTGCAAGTATCCGCGCTGATCGTCGCTATAGGTAACGATCACCTGCGGCTTTTCAAGGCGGATTATCTTCACGAGTCGCTCGGTGGCTTCGTCGATGTCAGCCATATGAAAACACTTTGGGTTCGCGTTCGAGTCGCTGTCGGCCATGCCCGAATCGAAATAGCCGAGCATGTGCAATTTGCTGAAACCAATGACCTCGACACTCTTTTCAAGTTCTTTGGGTCGCATCTCGGCCAACAATTTTCGCTCAGCGACAGAATCAAGACCATGAAACGGCATACCTGGTTCTTTGAGCGCAGGATTATTTACATCGCCGACCTCTCCACCCGTGCAACAAACCAACACGGTACGCACACCCATCTCGGCATATCGCGCAAAAGTTGGTGCACCCTTCGACGCCTCATCATCAGGGTGAGCGTGCACGGTGAGAGCACACAACTGATTGCCGAATTTGTCGACAGGTGCGCCCGTGGCTTTTGAGCGATCGGCAATTCTCATCTCGTGAAGGCTAGTGAAACTGCCATCGACATTGATGCCGTAGTCTTGACTCGATGAACCATAATCGCAAGCTAATTTTTTTTACTTGTGCCGCGATCACTTTTGCAAGCATGCTGACCGCTTGTTCACGTGACGGTCGCGTGTTGCGCGAATCAGGCCCCGGTCAAGGAGAATCAATTGCGATCGTCACCACAACTGAATCGACTGTCGTCGACCCCAACGTAACGACGACAGATCTTTTTTCAGTCAGCGGAACTTGGCTCGACAGCGGCTCGCTTGATCCGCGACATACATGTTTGGGTTCGAATATCTCGCCTGCGCTCACCATCAAAAATGTGCCGGCTGGGGCACAAAGTTTGGCAATTTCGCTAACCGAAGTGACCAACCCAGATCAACCACTCTGGGTGGTTGCGAATCTGAACTCAGATACACAGACAATTCAAGAAGGTGGCTTGCCTGCTGGCGCGATAGTTGGTGCGGCGTTTAACGGCGACCAGATATTTGATGGCTACAGCGGTCCGTGCGTTACCGACCGTGAGATTCATGAATTCGTTCTCGTGGTTTATGCGATTGACCAGATGCTCGAGTTCGAACCTGAGCCGAAGTCTTTGGCGAGTTCGAAACTTTTATTGAACGCAATTCAGTCGTCGGCTTTCGATTCTGCCGAAACGCGATTTTTCGTGCAAAACCCCTAGAACACCTCAAATTTCTGCCAAGATTTAGGCATAGACCTAAACATTGCTTCCCTACCGATTTCGCTTTTCGAGACCGACTTAGACGCACGACTGGTCGCAGCGAACGATTCATTTCGCGCACTTGCGCTTTCAGGAGCACCGCTCGTGGTTGGAAGCGCACCGTGGGTGAACGCTCAGCCCGGCGAACGCACTGCTGCCGAGCGTGCCTGGCAACTTGCAAAACAAACTGGCTCTAATTTCAATTTCGAATTTCGATTGTGGCAACCGAGTGGCGAGGTCACGTGGGTGCTCGTTTCGTTGCAGGCAAAAAAAGACAACGCAAATCGCGTTTCGGGTTATATCGGCACGGCTCACGATGTAACCCAAGCGGTCACACGAAGAGTGCTCAGCGAACAACTGATCGGATTGCTCGATGCATCGCATGATGCGATTTTGGTTTTTGATCGCGTCGGAGCGTTGATGTTCGCCAACGATTACGCCCAGCAGTTGGTTGGCACAAGTGAAACGCCTGACCTCAAAGATGCCGCAGTGCAAACTTTTGTTCAGGCGATTCGAGACCAAATTCCGCGTGAGTTGATTTCAAGCACAACCTCGAATCGTTGGCAGGGCGAAGTTGGTTTTCGAGGCGCCGACTCGATCATGCGCACCCTCGATGTCGTGCTGCAGATCGTGCGTGACTCAAACGGAACAATCGAGCACTATTCGGCGATCGCCCGCGATATAACAGAGTCGAAACAAACCCAAGAAGAATTGCAGCGTCAAGCAACCCATGATGCACTTACCAACCTGCCGAACCGCGTTTTGTTTTTGCGCAAACTTTCAGAGGCACTTGATCGCTCGCGCACATTGAAACGCGGCGTCACGGTGTTGTTCGTCGATCTCGACAAACTAAAAGATGTCAACGACACGATCGGCCACGGGGTCGGCGATCAGCTGATCGTCAACATGGCAAAGCGATTGGTCAGCGCGACCCGACCATCAGATGTCGTGGCGCGAATCGGCGGTGACGAATTCGTGATCCTTTGCGATGGCCTAGGTGACGAACAAGTCGCCCTGGATGTCGCCAATCGCATGCGAGCAGCCGTAACCGGTCAACAAATCTTGCAAGGTTTCGAAATTGAAACAAGCGCCAGCATCGGCATCGCGATGGCGAACTCAACTTTGTTGGCAGAAATGTCGAGCAGCGACGC
>DOHD01000069.1:1564-3122 GCA_003535455.1 Acidimicrobium sp. | reverse complement strand
TCACGCGAAGTTTTTTCTCGCACGCCGCGCGATTTGATCGACACTTGTTATGCACTTGGTGGGTCTCGATGGGGTGCGATTCGAACAGTCGTCTTGCCGTTCGGCAAGAGCGGTGTAATCGGTGGTGCGATGTTGGGTTTGGGTCGTGCCTTGGGCGAGACCGTCGCCGTCTATTTGTTGTTGAACCTGGTTTTCAGATACAACTTCAGAATTTTAGAGTCGGAGGGTGGCAACATCGCATCGTTGATTGCGACCAAATTCGGTGAAGCGACCGAATACGAACTCAAGGCTCTTGTTGCGGCGGGCTTTGTGTTGTTCTTGTTGACACTCGTCGTGAACATGGTTGCAGCTTCAATCGTTCAGCGTTCGACGGTGCGAAAGTGAGCACAATCGTGACCGAGACTTCTGCAGTGACGCCGCAGCCAACGATGCCCTGGCAGGCGACAACACGTAAAAAAGTTGCGACATTGATGTCACTGGTGATTTCAGCTGTTGTTTCGTTCGCAATAGTTTTGGTGACAGGCCTCGCCGGTGTCGACGGTTTTGCGTTGACTTTTTTTGGTGTTTCTTTTTTGGCAGTAGCAATTCGAACTTTTCGACTTGATTCAAAAAAGCGCAAAGACGCCTTTGTAACCGTGGCAATAATCGCCACGGCGGTGCTCGCATTTTCGCCGTGGATGTCGATTTTCGGCAGCGTGATCATCAAAGGGTTGCGAGGTCTGCGACCTAATTTCTTGTATGAGACGATGCAAACGACGACACCTGATGATGAACTCAGTTTGGGTGGAGCAGGTCATGCAATCGTCGGCTCAGCGATCATGGTGGTGATTGCAACTGCAATCACGTTGCCATTGGGAATTTTGAGCGGCGTATATCTGACAGAGGTGCGCGGACGATTGACGTTTTTGGTTCGATTTGTCGTGCAGTCAATGAGCGGTGTTCCTTCAATCGTCGCTGGATTGTTTATCTATACAACTTTCGTGAATTTTACGAATGCGTTCTCGGGAATGGCTGGCGCACTCGCCTTGGCAATTCTGATGTTGCCAACCGTCGCGCGCACAGCCGAAGAAGTACTGAAACTTGTGCCCGACGACTTGAGGTCGGCAAGTTACGCTTTGGGCGCTCGACAATGGCGAACGTCGTTGATGGTCGTTTTGCCGACTGTGCGAAGTGGTCTGACTACTGCGTCGATTCTCGGCGTGGCTCGCGTGATCGGCGAAACCGCACCACTTCTATTAACTTCGCTTTCAAAAGACAGTTTTGTGTTCAACCCATTTGGTGGACCGACGGGTTCACTGCCGACCTATGTTTTTGGTTTGTTGCAAATCGGCACCGAAAACGCGATAAATCGCGCCTGGGCAGGTGCACTCGTGTTGATGCTCATAGTTTTCATCTTGTTCTCGTCAGCGAGACTTATCGGTGGGAAGGATAAAAGATAAATTATGGAGACCTTGAAACAAGGAGCAACGAAAATGTCAACAGACACACAGGGCAATTTGATGACTGTTGATTCGTCGTCACATAATTCTTTTCGTGGATTAGAGGCAAAAAACATTCA
>DOHD01000069.1:0-1536 GCA_003535455.1 Acidimicrobium sp. | reverse complement strand
CAGAAGTTGATGCTGCGGTTGTGCGACTAAAAGTTGGCATGGTGTTTCAAAAGCCGAACCCGTTTCCGGCGATGAACATCCGCGAAAATGTTTTGTCGGGTATCAAACTGGCTCACTTGAAAAAAGCCGACCACGACTCGATCGTCGAAAGTTGTCTGACTCGCGCTGGGCTTTGGAAAGAAGTGAAAGATCGACTTAATGCCACCGGCGGTTCACTTTCGGGTGGTCAACAACAACGCTTGTGCATCGCCCGTTCATTGGCCGTTGAGCCATCGGTTTTGTTGATGGACGAACCATGTTCGGCACTTGACCCAGGCAGCACATTGCGCATCGAAGAAACGATCAAAGAACTCGCCGAAAAAATCGCGGTGATCATCGTTACGCACAATATGCAGCAAGCGGCCCGAGTCAGCGATTATTGTGCGTTCTTTTTGACCGACGGTGGCCCCGGCTATTTGGTTGAGGCGGATGCCACCAAGAAATTGTTCACCAACCCGAGTGACACGCGAACAGCCGACTATGTGCAAGGAAAATTCGGCTGACCAAGACGCGTTAACCAAAAGTTCACCTGCTGGCGGTCGCCAGTTTGCCAAAGCGCAAGTCTGTCGTAACTGTGTCTTCGTAAGTTGATATCAGTAACGGTTATATAAACAATCAAACTGGAGATCAACAATGAATAAATTTCGTAAACCAGTTGTCGCTATTGCTTTGGCATTGGTCGGCAGTCTTTCGGCTGGATCAATTGCACTCGCAGAGAGCGCAAGCGGTTCGGGTGCAACTTTCCCGCAACAGTTCATGGCTGCGGCAACTGTCGAGTTCAACAAGGCATCAGGACACAACGTGTCGTATGCAAACCCCGGTGGTGGCTCGACAAAAGGCAAGGCAGACTTCAAAGCTGGTCTTACAGATTTTGGTGGCACCGACTCAGCAGTGACTGCAGCCCAAGCAGCTTCGTTTGATTGGGTCTACGTACCTTATGTAGCAGGTTCGATCGCGGTGGCATACCGTCTCGATGAAATCAAAGGCACAACACTTTCGTTGAGCCCCGCAACCGTCAACGGCATTTTCGGCGGATCGATCACCAAGTGGAACGACCCATCAATCGTCAACGACATGAAGACGAACCCAGCATGGGCGAACTCTTTGAAGAAGAGCGCACTCAAGGGCGCATCTTCAGTTTGGTCGACGCCTGCGCTTAACACTGCGCTCGTCACAGTAACTTTGACACCAGCGGTTCTGAAGTCCTCGAAAGGCAAGACTGTTGAACTCTATGACAACACCAAAAAGAAGTCTGTGAAGACTGCAACGATTGGTGCAAAAGGTCAGATTTCGGTGCAGGGTGCGGTTGATATCAACAATACATACTCGGTAAAAGTCGCCGGTAAAGAAGTTGGCAAGTATTCGGTACAGGCAGTGAATCTTCCTGACAAGGCGATCACAGTTGTTTATCGCTCAGATGGTTCGGGCACTACGAACAACTTCTGTAACTTCATGAAGAACGCAACAAACCCAGACTGGGTGCAAAACGATTCGTTC
>DOHD01000104.1:4746-5664 GCA_003535455.1 Acidimicrobium sp. | reverse complement strand
TTTGTTGTCAGCGCTGATCAATACCGGTGGGGCATTGTTCGCGCCCGAATACCACTGAGTCGAGCGATGGCCGACCAATATGACTTCAGCGCCATCGTGCACAACATCAGCCGCAGTAACTTTTTCTGGCCAAACTTGGCCTGGGTCGTCTCGCCCGAGACCTTCGGCATCACTTCGGTCGAGAACTTTGAAGTGCAACGAGTCGTCGAGCCACTTCGTCGGCGCCGTTGCGAACTCTGGATAGATGGTTAGCCGTGGCGCAAGCGCTTTTTCGCGCAACTCTGTTGCGTCACGAAGTTTGTCAAGCGACGGCCATGGTCGCTCGGGGTTGACATGGTCGGCCGTCACTGGCGACACTCCGCCCCAATCGTCGATGCCGGCGTCAAGCAACACGCCGAAGTCGTCGCTCAAGTTCGGTGGCGCCTGCAAATGAATTTCAGGCGGCAAGATAATGCGTGCGGCGGCGATCGACCACAAATATTCGTCTTGCGGGCATGGCTTTTCTCGCTGCATAATTGTCAGCGGCTTGGGCAAAAAGTTCTGCACGATCACTTCTTGAATGTGGCCATGTCTAATGTGCGATTCGGCAATTGCTTCGAGTGCGGCGATGCGATCTTGGCGAGTCTCGCCGATGCCGATCAAAATGCCGGTTGTGAATGCAATGTTCAGTTCGCCAGCGAAGTTGAGCGTGTTGAGTCGTCGCTGTGGCTCTTTGTCTGGTGCACCGCGATGGCAATCTAAATCGTCGCGCAAAGACTCGAGCATCATGCCCTGTGATGGTGAGACGCGACGCAACATCGCGAGTTCGTCGCGGTAAAGCGCACCTGCGTTTGCATGTGGCAACAGGCCAGTTTCGCGCAGAACCAGTGCTGCCATGTCGTGCAAATAGTGCACCGTGCTGTCGTATTTATTTTGCTT
>DOHD01000104.1:0-4709 GCA_003535455.1 Acidimicrobium sp. | reverse complement strand
TTGGTCGGGCGAAAGATATGGATTCTCGAGCCGAGCGGGTGGTTGGGCGAAAGTGCAGTATCCGCATTTGTCGCGACACAACATCGTGAGCGGGATGAAAACTTTTGGCGAGAATGTGATTCGACTGCCGAATGCCTGATCGCGAATCTTTCTCGCAAGTGGCATTAGTTCTGAAGCCGACTGTGCGATCAAAGACGAATTTGACGACGGCGACAACTGTGTCGTTACACGACGGCTCTCAGACAACTTGACCCTCCGATGGGCATTGACGAAATATTTTGAGAGCGCCCGACCAAATTTCTTCACCGTGTTAGAAAGGTGAAGACACTTGTATTTGCCGTGCGCCTCTAACCGTAGCGTCGTGTTCGCCTCGACGCAAGCTGTGAATTATCTAGATGGGTTGGAGAGGGCGCGAAATAGGGCGCGAACATTTTGCCCTGAAATCGGCACGCGATGACCAGTGCGTGAAATGAAACCAAGTTGCACGCCGGTCGACGGGTCGAGCACGGTGAAAACTTGCTCGTGTCCGTCGGCGTCGATGATCACATCGGTCAAAAGCGGCACTTGCGCCGCGGCGAGCGCTTGTTGCACGAAACCAGCATTGAGCACTTCGATGGCGATGTGTTGAACGCCCGAACCGTGAGTTGCGAGATGAGCGTCGACACCCGGGTCGCCAGGGCCGACCAAAACAACAGTCACGCCACCTGCATCAGCGGTGACGATCGCCGAATCTTGCGTCGGCGTCGTTTTGAAGCCGAGAGAAGTCAAAAATTTGATCGCCGCCGACAAGTCGGTGACTGCAACCACGACATGATCGATTCGGCAGGCGACGGTGTCGAGTGCGCTGCGCAGAGCATCGGCGGTTTTCGTCGGCGCTGGTTCGGTGCGATCTTCGGCGATTTCGATGCGATGAGTTTCGGCGAGCAAGATTCGAAAAAGTTGTTCTGTGAAATCAGGATCAACCTGCCGGTCGATTGCCCATTGCCGGCGCACATTCAAAACTTCTCGCACTCGCTGTGGTTGCATCACTGCGGTTGCAGACTCTGCTTTGACCGCGGCGACCTGTTTGCAGATCGCCATGCGTTCAGCCAGCAACTTGACGATCGCCGCATCAATTTCGTCGATACTTTTGCGCAATTCGCCGAGATTTTTTGAGTTCGCCGTCTCGCTCATCGTCGCCACCATTTTTTTGCGCGGGTTGATTTTGCAGATGGCGGGTTCATCCGTTCGATGTGTTTTGCCAACATGTCCATTTCGATGTTCACTTTGTCGCCGACCTTGCGCACGCCGAGCGTCGTGACTTGCTGAGTGTGCGGAATCACGGCAACAGTGAAAGTGTCATCAGTCAAGTTAAATGCAGTCAGACTGATGCCGTCGACTGTGACTGAGCCTTTCTCGACGATCAAGTGCATTAAGTCGCGTGCGATTCGCACGACGAGGTTCGGTGCTGGCGCGACGATCTCGCCGACGCCGTCGACATGACCTAATACCAAATGTCCGCCGAGTCGGTCACCAAGCGCCATCGGTCGTTCAAGGTTGACGACATCGCCGATTTTTAGCGAACCGAGATTTGTGCGCGAGAAAGTTTCGTCGCTGACGTCTGTTATCCATGACTTTGCGTCGAGATCGACAACGGTCAAACAGCAACCGTTGACGCTGATCGACGAGCCGATTTTTGAACCCTCGAGCACGGTTTGCGCCGTGATGCGCAGACGTGAGCCATTCAGTTCAGCGACTTTGCCAAGTTCTTCAACGATGCCAGTGAACACGCCATTTGAGACTACTTATATAGACGGCTGCATCGGGGGTGGTTTCAGTGGGGCAACGCCGTAGATTGAAGGGGTCCACTTGGGCTCAAACCTCGGGTGTGATGCCAACGACCAAAAGGTCGAGGCGACCAGAATTCGCAACAGCTTGTGCCTATGGCACAAGGTTGCGGGAATTCGAAAGGCAGAAAAGAAATGGCGATTAGTCCAGCAAAAGACGTCATCAGCAAACACGGACAGCACGCAAAAGACTCGGGTTCACCAGAAGTGCAGATCGCACTTCTCACTGATCGAATCAACAGTCTCACCGAGCACTTGAAGAGTCATGTTAAAGACCACCACTCTCGTCGTGGCCTGTTGATGATGGTTGGTCGTCGTCGCCGAATGCTTGACTACGTTCGCAAGAACGACATCGAGAAGTATCGAAAACTTCTTGAGTCGCTCGACTTGCGTCGTTAATCGGTTTCGAATTCAAATTAATAAAAAGAAAGAAACATAACCAACGAACATCATGAAGTTGGTTGTCAGTTGAATATTTCGCGGGCGCTCAAAAAGTTTGCGAAGTTTCCAACTGGGAACCGACCTTGTGTTCACAAAAGTCTGTGGCTCCGTAAATAAGCGGCGCAGACACGAAAGGAATAATCATGGCCGAGGCCATTTCAGTAAGCGGTGCAATTTCAGGCACCGACAAAACCCTGTCATTTGAGACGGGCAAATTAGCTTTGCAATCGCAGGGCGCAGTAGTAGCAAAAATTGGCAAGACGACGGTTCTTGCCACGGCAAACGCAGCAAAGAGCGTGCGCGACGGAATCGACTTTTTTCCGTTGACGGTTGATGTCGAAGAGCGTGCATACGCAGCCGGAAAAATCCCTGGTTCGTTTTTTCGTCGCGAAGGTCGACCAAGCCAGCAGGCGATTCTCACTTGTCGTTTGACCGATCGACCATTGCGTCCGGCGTTTCCAGATGGCTATCGCAACGAAACCCAAGTCGTCATCACCGTAATCGGTGCCGACCAGACGAACCCGCACGATGTGTTGGCAATCAACGCAGCATCAGCGTCGTTCATGATCTCGGGTATTCCGTTCGAAGGACCAGTCGGTGCCGTACGTTTGGCTTTCGGCCAAGACGGTTCATGGATTGCACATCCGACATTTGAAGAAGGCGAGCAGTCGACATTTGAATTGGTCGTCGCAGGTCGCGAACTCGACAACGGTGATGTTGCCGTGATGATGGTTGAAGCAGGTGGCACAGAAAAGAGTTTCACTTTCTACGCCGACGGTGCACCAAAAGTAACCGAAGAAGTTATCGCCAGCGGCTTAGAGGCTTCTAAGCAATACATCAAAGAGTCGATCAAACTGCAACGCCAACTCGTGGCCAGTGTGATCGCCACTCGCGGGCCGATCGAGCCGCTGAAATACACACCTGTGCTCGATTACACCGACGAATTGTTCGCCGCTGTTGAGTCTGCAGCAACGACAAAACTTCAGCCTGCGATTCGCATCGCTCTCAAGAGCGATCGCAATGCCGCGATCGACGATGCAACAGCAAAAACTGTCGCAGAGCTCGCGGGCACAGCAGACACGCCTGGCAAATTCGCCGGTCAAGAAAAGCAGATCAAAGAAGCCGTTCGATCGTTGACCAAGAAGCTTGTTCGCAAGCGAGTTGTCGACGAGGGCATTCGCATCGATGGTCGTGGTCCGGCAGATTTGCGACCAATTTCTGCAGAAGTCGGTTTGATTCCGACGGCGCACGGCACGGGTTTGTTTCAGCGCGGTGAGACCCAGGTGCTCAACGTGTTGACGATGGCGATGCCAAAAATGAATCAGATGATCGACTCGATAACGCCAGAGACGACGAAGCGTTACATGCACGACTACAACATGGCACCATGGGCGAACGGTGAAACCGGTCGCGTCGGCACACCAAAGCGTCGCGAAATTGGCCACGGCGCACTTGCCGAGCGCGCGTTGTTTCCGGTCGTGCCAAGTCAAGAAGAGTTCGCTTACACATTGCGCTTGGTAAGCGAAGTGTTGTCGTCGAACGGTTCGACTTCGATGGCGTCGGTTTGTGCATCAAGCCTTTCTTTGATGGATGCAGGCGTGCCGATTGTTGCGCCTGTCGCTGGCATCGCCATGGGTCTGATCTTTGATCAAGGCAAGTACACAGCCTTGACTGACATTCTTGGTGCCGAAGACGCTTTCGGCGACATGGACTTCAAAGTCGCCGGCACTGCAGACGCGGTTACGGCATTGCAACTCGACACAAAAATCGAGGGTATCCCGAGCGATGTCTTGGCCAAAGCATTGCAGCAAGCCAAAGATGCTCGCCTCAAGATTCTTGGCGTAATGAACTCGGCGATAAGTGCACCGCGTGCAACCGTCAACGAGAGTGCGCCAAAGATCGTGACATTCACGATTCCGCTTGACAAAGTCGGCGAAGTAATCGGACCAAAGGGCAAAGTCATCAACACGATTCAGCAAGAAACCGGTGCTGAAATCAATGTTTCTGACGACGGCGCAACCGGCATTATCACGATTGGTTCACCAGACAACTCAAAAGTCGAAGATGCGAAGTCACGTATCTTGGCGATTGTTGATCCGCCAACTGCAGAACTCGGCGCCGTTTACACCGGCCGCGTGGTTAACACTGCGGCATTTGGTGCGTTCGTAAATATTTTGCCTGGTCGTGATGGCCTGGTGCATATTTCGAAACTCGGCAATGGTCAGCGTGTTGCTCGCGTCGAAGACGTTCTCAACATTGGCGATGAAGTGCAGGTTCGTGTCGACGACATTGACGACCGCGGCAAAGTCAGTCTCAGCCTGATCGGCCCAGACGGCGAAGTGATCAAGGGTTCAGCCGGTGGCGCATCAGGCGCACAAGCCGATCGCGGAGATCGCGGCCCGCGTCCTCGTTCGAACGATCGTGGTGATCGCAATGATCGTG
>DOHD01000065.1 GCA_003535455.1 Acidimicrobium sp. | reverse complement strand
TGCCGTGGCTCTTCAAATGGAATGATTACGACTCGCAAGCAACCGCCAAAGCGTTTGACACGGCGTTGCATCTCGGCACGCTCATCGCAGTTTTTATTTATTTGCGCCGTGAACTTGTTGTTTATCTTCGCTCAGGTTTGCAACTAGCGTTACGACGCCAAAGCTCGTCACAAGNNATTGGCAGACAAGCTTGGTTCTTGGTCGCCTCGGCGATACCTGCTGGCATCGTCGGTGCAGTCTTTGAAGATGAGATCACTGATCGTCTTGGCACCCCAAATTTGATTGCGATCAGTTTAATTGTGTTCGGTTTGTTGCTCGTGTGGGCAGACAGGCGAGCGACAGCGGCACAAAGTTCACACGATGTCACAAATCTTTCGCTACGCGACGCGCTAATTATTGGCACGGCGCAAGTTTTGGCTCTGAACCCGGGCACCTCGCGCTCGGGCATCACGATCACCACGGCGCGATTGAGCGGTTATTCGCGTGATGCTGCTGCACGACTTTCGTTTTTAATGAGCGTGCCGATCATCGGTGGTGCTGTTGTTTTTAAACTCGCACAACTTTGGCGCGATGGCATACCAGAGGGTCTGGGTGTGCCCATGCTCGTTGGCATCGTCAGTGCCGGCATTTCTGGATGGATAGCGATGTGGTCGATGATTCGACTCGTGCGCACGAAGAGCTTTTCGCCCTATGTCGTTTATCGGGTCGTGTTTGGTGCAGCAATCTTGCTGCTTGTTGCTACGAACTATTAACCAACGAGCACGAGACTGACAACGCCGAGCGCGGCGGCGTTGGCAATTGTTGCAGAGTTGGCGACTGGCACTGCTAAAACAATTGTCGCTTGTCGGCCAGATTGCTCGGCGACATCGATGACCAAGACTTGCTCGAGCGCAATTGCCGAGTCGACGATCACATCAACATAGTCGCCACTCTGCAAAGTTGGCAGCGGCCCTGCGCTTTGCATTGCCACTGCCCGAAACCCAACTGGTATTTCATATCGACTCGCATTTTGTGTCGCGCGAATTGTGGCATCGTCGCGATGAAACGAAGTCGCCGAGACGAAATAAATCAGAGCGCAAAAGATCGACAACGAAACGACAACGAGCCGTTGTCGCGTTGCGTCGCGACACAGTGAATACCAAGATTCGAGAAGTTTTGCTTTCATGGCTGCGACGAATGTGTGCCGACTGCGAATCAGTGGCAGCAGCCCACGTCGCGCGAATTTACCGCGCGAGTGACGTTATTTTGCTGGCGCCGCAGTTGACTTGCTCGTGCTTGAACTCGAATCTGAGCCGCCAGAAGACGAAGAGTCACCTGATTTGCTTGTTGAGGTGTTTGTTGTTTCGCCCGCCGAACCAGTCGCCGAACTAGTCGATGAACTAGTCGACGAATCTGTTGAGGCACTTGTCGCTGAGCCAGCCGACGAGCCCGATGCCGCACTTTTGCCCGAAGTGGCACTGTCGGTTTTGTAGAAACCTCCGCCCTTGAAAGTGATGCCGACCGGCGTGAAAACTTTTTTGACTTTGCGCGGCTTGCCGTCTGATGGGTGCGGTGCTTCGGTCAACGCCTCGTCGCTGAACGCCTGATAGATCTCGATGGTCTCGCCAGAGTCAATGAACTTGTAAACATAAGTCGGCATAGGGCTTTTGATTCTAGGATGCTGGTGTGGCTGTGCGCACTGCTGTTATACCTGCGGCCGGCATGGGCACCCGTTTCTTGCCCGCGACCCGCGCGACACCCAAAGAACTTCTACCTATATATGACACGCCGGCGCTGCAGTTCGTGATCGACGAGGCGGCCCAAGCGGGCTGCACTCGCGTCGTAATCGTCACAAGTCGGGCAAAACCATCGATTGAAAATTATGCAGCCGTCGCGAGCACCGACAAAGTTGCTGTAAGCGTCGCATATCAAGATTCGCCGTTGGGTTTGGGTCATGCGGTGAGTTGCGCTCGTCAAGCGGTTGGTGACGAACCGTTCGTGGTGATGCTGCCTGACGAAATAATGGGCGATGCGTCGCTGACTAAACAGTTGATCGAGCTTTTCGAAAAGTCTGGCAAGAGCAGCATTGGATTAAAACGAGTTGCGCCTGCTGAAGTCTCGAGTTACGGCAACGTCAAAGTTGCTGGCGGTGCGGGTGTTGCGGGCGACGCAAACTCTTCTGTCGAAATTTTGCAAGTTGTCGAAAAGCCGAAACCTGCTGACGCGGTTAGCGACATCGTGATAATCGGTCGCTATGTATTGTCGCCAAAAGTTTTCGAAAAACTTGAGTTGATTAAGCCGAGCAATAATGGCGAGTTGCAATTGACAGACGCATTGGCAATGTTGGCAAACGAGCAAGCGTTGCTCGGTGTAGTCAGCGAAATAACTCGTTATGACACCGGCACGCCGATGGGTTTGTTGCGTGCAGTCATCGAGATCGCCCTTGATCGCAAAGATATTGGTCCGCAATTGAATGCTTGGCTTAGAGAAAAGTTCAACAAATAGTTTAAAGTCAGGGGTTATGGCAAAAAATTTTGGGGCGACGGTTGAGCCTAAAGAAGTTGGTCTTGACGCAACACGGCTTAAGAAAATTGACGAACATTTCAATCGTTATGTAGACGAAGGTCGCTTGGCTGGCTATGCGGTCGCGGTTGCACGCCAGGGCAAAGTTGCACACTTTGGCATGTATGGCCACAAAGATTCTGAAACTGGTGCGCCGATCACCGATGACACGATGTATCGCATTTATTCGATGACCAAACCGATCACTTCGATCGCGTTGATGATGCTCGTCGAGCGTGGCTTGCTGCAACTCACCGACCCGGTGAGCAAGTTCATACCGTCATTTGCTGACACTCGGGTGTGGAATACGGGCACAGTGTTGAAGCCTCTGACAAATGCATTAACAGAACCAATTCGGGTTTGGCATTTACTGACGCATACGGCAGGTATGACCTATGGCTTTATGTATGCCGATGTTGTCGACGACATGTATCGGCGTGCAGGTTTTGAAGCAGGCGTGGCATATAAAGACTCGCTCGAAGTTGTCTGCGACAAATATGCGGCATTGCCATTGTTGTTTCAACCCGGTTCAAGTTGGAACTACAGCGTGGCGACCGACATCGTCGGGCGAATAATTGAGGTCGCTGGCAAGATGCCTCTTAACGAGTTTTTTGAAAAAAATATCTTTCAACCACTCGAAATGCATGACACTGGGTTCTGGGTGTCGAAAGATAAGGTCGAACGAGTCGCGTCGCTCTATCGCTATGACGAAGCCAAAGACTCAAAAGCAAAACTTGGAAGTTTCGGCAACAGTGCACTTGACAGGCCGGTTTTTTTGTCGGGTGGTGGTGGTCTGATCTCGACGGCAAGCGATTATTTTAAATTTATTCGCATGCTCGAAGGTCGTGGCAAATCGGGCAACGTGCGACTCGTGTCGGCGAATACCTTCGCCACGATGGTGATGAATCATCTGCCGAACAACGCCGACATCTCGACATTCGGCCGACCACTAGGCGAAGAAATTTTTTATGACGGTCTGGGTTTTGGTCTCGGGTTCTCGGTGGTTGTCGATCAGGCTAAAACTCGCGTTGCTTGCCCGAACGGCACATTTGGTTGGGGTGGCATGGCGAGCACGGCGTTTTGGGTTGACCCGGTGAACGAGATCAGCGCAATGTTTTTTACGCAGTTGATACCGTCGAGCACGTATCCGATTCGACAGTATTTGCGCTCGCTGGTTTACGCCGCCGTCGCCGACTAGTCACGCTTGGGCAAGCTTGCGCTAGCTCACGCTTGCTCGCGCGTGCGCTCGCTATTTAAACGACGCGTTGAAAACTATTTGGCTCGTCAACGACAAACCCAAACTCGTCGACTCGCGCTTCAACTTCGCTGTTTGCGGCGACACTGAAATATCGCCAAGTGCTCGGCGAAACTTTTGTGTATTGCTGAGTTTGCTTTGTGATGCCGAGAGTTTCGATGTCGATGACTGCAACGCTAATTGTCGCACTATGGCCGACGAGAAGTGGCAAGCGCCGAATCGGAATGCAATTGGTGAACGGTGTGTTGACGAAATCAATGTCGGTGCAGCCGTCTAACTCGGTGCGATGCGCGCCGTTCATCTCGCCCCAGCGGCCGTGACTGTCGGTGCCGAGCCAAAGATCGGGCTCGTCGAGATCGCGAAACAATAAACATTGCTGCACGACCCAACCCGCTGAGAGGCGCAATACGAACTGTGCGTTATCGCTGCCGAGGGTGCCCTCGGCTGTCCAACCTTCGTTCTCCCAGCGCAAGGCGACCGTGCTCGGCGCCGCAGGTGCTTGACCGATTTTCTGCCATGAGGCGCTGTGGCCCGAAGACGAAAGCGATTGATATGAGTTCTGGGGGCTGGTCATTTCGGCGTTCATCGTACGCAGCCTTAAGGGCGGTTTAGTCCGTCAGAAGTTCTGTGGCGATACCGTCAGCGCTGTGATTTCTCTTGTTGAAGCGCAACAAATCGTGATCGGTGGATGCGAGCCGGTCGCGCCGATTCTCGTTGACTGTCAAGCAATGTCGGGCCGCGTAGTGGCTCAAGATGTTGTTGCAACCGAGTTCATTCCGCCGTTTGCCAACACCGCTGTCGACGGTTTCGCGGTGCGCGCGCAAGACGTAACAACCGCTGGTGTCGAACTTGAAGTGCTTGGCGTAATCGGCGCGGGTCACGTTGCAAATTATGAAATCGGTGCAGGCCAAGCGGCGCGAATAATGACGGGTGCACCAATGCCGCGAGGCGCCGATGCCGTTGTGATGATCGAAGATGCGACAGAACTCGGCGCAACGCGTGTGCGATGCGATAAACCCGCCAAACTTGGCGACGCAATTCGTGAGATCGGTGAAGATGTGCGCGCCGGTGATGTGGTTTTCAAAACTGGCGAAGTGATAAACGCCGCAGGCATCGGTGTGTTGGCGGC
>DOHD01000067.1:4491-5527 GCA_003535455.1 Acidimicrobium sp. | reverse complement strand
GGCGCCCAGGCGTGTTCATTTGACTTCGTATACGTCAAGGTCGGCAATAACCAAACATCGAGCTTCTCGCCTACGCGCGCAACTGTCGCCTCAGCCACAGCAGTAGCGACAACTTCATCAGTGTTGAGTGGCAGATGTGGCCCGTGCTGCTCGATTGCGCCTAGCGGCTGAACAAAAATTGACCGTGATGTGATTTTGTTCGCAACATCAGGTCCGCGCAAATTGCCGAGGCGAAGAATCGAATCTGACATGACAAATACCCTACCTAAGTGGCAATATAGAGCGTGGCACCAGCTGATCTTTCTTCGCGATTCGACGCAATAATCGTTGGCGGTGGACACAACGGTCTCGTCTGCGCGGCCTATCTCGCCAAGGCAGGTCAACGCGTTGTGGTCATCGAGGCACGCAATGAAGTTGGTGGCACCGCCTCAAGCGAAGAATTTTCTGGTGTCACGGTAAATATTTGTAACTGCGACCACCTGACATTTCGAACGACGGGTGTAAGCGAAGATCTTGATCTGGCAAAACACGGACTCAGATATTTGGATGTCGACCCCACGCAACTTGCAACCTCATGGACCGACAATCGAATTTGGCCGCACTTTCGCGAAAAGTCTCGCACTATTGAAGTGATGAAACATTTCTTCAAGGACGAAGTCGAAGGCTACAACGCTTATATGCGCGATGCGGTGCCGATTGCTGAAATGATCATTGATGCCGCGAGTGAACCCCCGACCCGTCGCTCGTTGATCGGCAAAGTTTTGTCGCGACGCGGCAAAGGTGTGACGACCATGTTGCGCTGGAGCAAACTCTCGGCGGCGCAAGTGCTCAAGAAATATTTCAAATCAGAACTTCTGATCGGCCCGGCACTTGTCACCGGGCCGACAGTTTGGGGTGTCTCACCACATACACCTGGCACCGGTTTGGGCGCACTCACCTATGCAATGCGACACGCATCAAAAGTGGGTCGCCCGATCGGTGGCAGTGGCATGGTGCCACTTTCGTTGCGCCGAAGTATCGAATCAAACGCGGGTGT
>DOHD01000067.1:0-4433 GCA_003535455.1 Acidimicrobium sp. | reverse complement strand
CTCGGCGACGGAACTGAGATTCTCGCCAAATGTGTCGTATCGGCCTGCAACCCGCACGACACGTTTTTAAAGTGGTTGAAGAACCCGCCATCTTCTGCGAAACCGTTGATTGATAGATGGCGCAGCACACCGCATTTCGAAGGATACGAGTCGAAAATCGACGCACGCATAACCCAATTGCCGACTTACAAAAATTTAGACGCTCGTTTTTTCGCCGACTTAGGTGTCGATCCGTTGGCGGCGACGATGATCGTCGCTCCGACAACGGCCGACATTCATCGTGGCTTCGAGTTGAGCACTCAAGGCGAAATTCTTGAGAACCCCGCAATGCTCGTCAACATTCCATCGGTGCTAGACCCATCGATGACCAATAAGACTGACCATGTGTTCAGTCTTGAAGCGATCTTCACGCCATTTTCGTTCAAGGGTGGCTGGTCAACAAACGATGAGCCACGGCGATGGCTTGAAAAGTATTCGAAACTGGTCGAGCCGGGTTTCGTCAATTCGATTGCCGACTGGCGATGCATGACCCCCGCGCATTACGAATCAGAATTTTTCTTGCCCAAAGGCCACGCGACTAGTTTTGCAGGCGGACCTCTAGCGGCGCTTTTGAATTCTCAACCAGAACTAACTCGATATCAGACACCCATCAAGGGTTTGTATCTAACTGGTGCGGCGACGTTTCCGGGTGCTGGCGTATGGGGTGCGAGCGGCAAAAACGCCGCGCTGACTATTTTAAAACAAATCTAGATTTCAGGCGTCGCGAACATCAAAGGCGCGTTTTGCCACCGGCTCTTTGTCGCTCCACGGAAAGTTGATCCATTCATCTGTCATCTTCCAAACATATTCGCACTTAACTATCGAATGTGGCTTTTCATAAAGAACCGCAATGCGCGACTCTTTGACCTGACCGTGGCAGAAATCGTTGACAAGTTTCAACGTGTGGCCAGTATCGGCTACATCATCGACTATCAGAATTCGTGAGTCTTTAAGATCGACCAAGTTTGGTACTGGAGGCAAAACAATTGGTATCGGTAGTCTCTCATCGACACCGGTATAAAACTCGACATTCAATGTGTATGTATTTTTTACCGAGAGTGCATAACCAAGCGCTCCCGCTGCCATCAAACCACCACGCGCAATCGCCAAAATGATGTCGGGTTCGTATCCATCTTTGGCTACTTTTACCGCCAACTCACGACTTGCTACACCGAACGACTCCCATGTCATGATTTCGCGTGCTTGTGACAAAACTAGAACTCCTTTTAATCCGAAAACCGATTATAGAACACAGTGACTGGCGGCGACGATTATTCGCCAACTATCGACGACTTTACGAAAAATAAAAGGCGCTCATGACTTCAAAATAATTTGGCCAACTTTTGGCGACAACGTCTGGGTTCAGCACCACAACATCGCTAAGCTCGCGTCGAATAAGCGCAAAAGCCATTGCCAATCGGTGATCATGATGCGTCTCGAGAGTGGCCCCACGCAGTTGCGTCGGTGTAATCAACATGCCATCTGCCGTTTCAACGATGTTCGCCCCCAATTTACGTAATTCAGTGGCCAGGTCACCGATGCGATCGCTTTCTTTGCCGCGAATAAAACCGACCCCACTGATTCGAGTCGGTGAATCAGCGAACATCGCCACCACGGCCATTGTCGGCACACAATCGCTGATCTGTGACATGTCAACATCAATACCGTGAAGGGCGGCTTTCTTGTCGCGCGAAATCTGCAGCCCGGTTGAATTTTCGACAACTTCGCAGCCCATGCGCGCCAACAGGTCGATGAACTCGACATCACCCTGCAGGCTGTTGCGCGAAAGATGCTCGATGGTGACCGATCCTCCGCTAATTGCAACCGCACCGAGTGGATAACTCGCCGCCGACGCATCGGGCTCAACGAGATATTTCGATCCTTCATACTCGCCCGGACTTACCCAAATCTCTTTTCCGACGAAATCAGTTTTCGCACCGAATGCTCGCATCACACCGACCGTCATCTCGATGTAGCCACGCGAGACAACCTCTTCGCTGAGCGAAATTTCGAGACCCGACGGCAAATACGGCGCAATCATCATCAACGCACTAGTGAATTGACTCGACATGTTTGCTCGAATCGAAACTTTCGTGCGCCAACTTTTCGCACGTGAAACGCGAACCGGCAGACACCCGTCGCGACCAAGTGGCTCGACAATGGCACCAAGTTCACGCAACGCATAATGTAAATCAAGCATTGGTCGTTTTCGCAATGGCTCTTGGCCGTCAATAATTGTCACGCCTGCGCGCAAACAACTGAGTGCTGTTAAAAACCGCGAGGTTGTACCAGCCAATTTCGCATCAAGATGCAATTCGACATCACTATCAAGGTCTAGATTGCCACCGACTCGCACGCTGTTGGCATCGCGCTCGACTTCGACACCCAAAAGCCGCAACGCAGCAATCAAAGCATCAGTGTCATCACCTGGCGCGCAATTTGAAATAACACTCGGCGACTTTGCAAGCGCTGCACAAACTAGCGCCCGATTCGCGATTGACTTTGAACCTGGTACAGAAACTAAATTGCTGCCACCTCGAGTTGTCATGCCATGGTCTGAATACTCGGCCTAAATTTTCTCGCCATAAGACCACCGCGAAACATCTCGGCACTCGCCTTGTCGATAATCAACACAAGTATGCCTCGGTCGCCTTCAACAGAATGCGAAACTTCAAAGTTTGCGATGTTCACACCTAGATCGGCGGCAAGGGTGAAAATCTCGGCTGCTGCACCACTGCGGTCAGGTATCGGCACGCGCACCTCGCAAACGTCCATAAGTTCATGCACGCGACCAGGCAGGTTCGCTCGGGCGTTGCGTGCAGTCGACAGCCGCGACAATAATGCATCGTTATTTTGTGCCTCTACGATGCCTCGCATTTCTGTGAGCCCAGCGATCATGCCATCAAGTGCATCTAAAATCGCGCTGCGATTTTCGCGACAAATATCTATCCATATTTGCGGCAATCCCGACGCCACTCGCGTCATATCGCGAAAACCTCCGGCTGCTAATCGCAAAACGGCGACATGTTCTTCGGCTGTTATGTGCGCCAATCCCATTAGCGTTGCCGCGGTTAAATGCGGCAGATGACTGACGACCGCGACGAGACGGTCATGCCGCTCGGCATCAAGTACAACTATCTCGGCACCCATTGTGCGAATAATTTTTGCCAGACTCTCAAAACTCGCGTCAGAACTTTGCGCCGAAGGTGTCAACACCCAAACTGCGCCTTCGAACAACGATTCATCTGCACCATCAAGACCCGCCAACTCGCTGCCCGCCATCGGGTGACCGCCAATAAATCGCGCATCTTCAACTGCGCTAACCACCGAAGCCTTGACGCCACCGACATCGGTGACAATGCCATTGGTTTTCGCCAAGGCGAGTTTCGCCTGATCTGGAATCGAACTGACCGGTGTCGCGATGAAGCTAATTTCTGCCAACGGATCTATCCCGACGGCACTGACTATCTCTCGCGCCAGCGCCAATTGTTCGACTTCGCTGTCTTTGTCGCTACCTGAAACGATGTAACCGTGTTTGGCCAGCGCCAATGCGAGCGAGCCGCCGATCAAACCGAGACCAAGAACATTCGCTCTTCGTGTAGCCACCGTCAAATTCTACCTTTGTGTCAATTTGCTGTGGCTTGATTTAATGCGACCACTTCATTGGTCGTCAAAAGACGCCAATTGCCTGGTGCCAAAGTGCGATCAATTATTGGACCAATGCGAACTCTCACCAAACGCTCGACCGGATAGCCGACAGCATCGCACATTCGACGAACCTGGCGATTACGCCCTTCATGAATCACGATACGCAACACACCCGTTTGCAGTTGTCCAACATCTGCAGGCGAAGTTAAACCGTCATCCAATTCGACACCTTCGCGCAATTTCTTTAATGCCGATTCGCTGACACCATTTTGACCGCACTGAACATGGGCCAAATACTCTTTTTCGATACCGAAACTCGGGTGGGTCAAACGATGACCCAATTCGCCATCGTTAGTCATAATCAAAAGTCCTTCGGTGTCGGCATCTAGCCGACCAACTGGAAACACGCGTGGCTCGAGTGGCACAAGTTCGATAACTGTCTGTCGTCCGTGCGTGTCTTTGGCGGTTGTAATCACGTCGACTGGCTTGTTCAACAAATAATAAACGAGACCGGGCGCTACGCCAATCGAGACGCCGTCGACTTCGACTTTGTCGGTTTGGGTCTTGACTCGACGACCCAGAATCGCAACCTCGCCGTTAACTTTTACACGACCCTGATCGATCAAGATTTCACACTCGCGACGCGATCCCCAACCCACTCGCGCTAAAACTTTTTGAAGTCGCTCACCTTCGTCGTTTTCGATCTCGCCTGATGCCCCGAACGCCGACCCAGCAGACATTTAAAA
>DOHD01000176.1:3325-8149 GCA_003535455.1 Acidimicrobium sp. | reverse complement strand
CAGAGGTCAGATTAAAGATCTGGGCGATGAAATTGGTTTGAATCTTAAGATTAAACAATTGCAAGCCGATTTATTAGATGAATGGAATTTTGATCGCTCGGTGACCCACGTTTTGCAACTAGCTGCTGACGGATCAGAAAATGCATATAGCGAAAAAGCATCGAACGATTTTGTAATTTTCGCACGACGACTTATCGAATGGTGTGAGACACTCGCGCGCAAGCCTGTCGTCGTGCACGCGAGTTCTGGAGCGTGTTTTGGGTATTTTCCCCTAATTGGCGATGATGAGCAGGGGCGCTGGTCGATGACCGCCAGCAATGATCTATGGCCCAAGGCAAGTTTTGTTGAAGGCCGATTAGAGGCCGAGAAATTATTGCAACAGGCCTATGGTCTGAATATTTTTGAGCTACGAGTAGCGAGGCTTTTTTCGTTTATCGGTGAACATATTCGCGAGAAGACTCAATATGCAGCTCCATCGTTCATTTCAATGGCTAAGGCTTCGAGGATCATACGCATTACGGGCAATCCGTTGACAGTCAGAAGTTATTTGTCGGCATTTGACATGTCGAATTGGATTGTTGCCGCTTTGAAATCGGACGCGAGATTACCCCTGTTGTCAATTGGAAGTTCTGTCCCGGTCACGATGATTGAGCTTGCCGAATTCGTTGCCAAGCAATTTTCGGCAAAAGTCGTCGTAGAGGGTCACCATAAAGCTGGTGATTTCTATGTCGCAGATAACGAGTTGACAAAAGATTTGCTTAAAGTTGGCGAGACAATTTCGTGGCGAGAAGCGCTATTAGACTTGATAGAAGTTTAGTAAAGATATTTTTACGCGATTGCACGAGGGTAAATGCCGAGCTCAAACAATATAAATGGCGCAGATATTGTTGCCGCCCTACTTGTTGAGCGTGGTGTGGAGGTCATTTTTTGCATCACTGGTGCTGGAAACCTCGCGCTAGTTGATGCAATTGGTCGAAATACGAATATTAAGTTTGTGTTTTCGCATCATGAACAGGCAGCAGTGATGGAAGCGCAAGGTTATTCAAGAGTCTCTGGCAAGGTTGGTGTCGCACTCGTAACTACTGGCGGAGGCACAGTCAATTCATTGTCTGGAATCCTGAGCGCTTACCTTGACTCGATACCCGTACTTATTTTGTCTGGCAACGAAAGTTCGTTTCATTGTGAGAATATGCAAGATTTTCGGGCTTATGGCGTGCAGGGTTTCGACTCTAAGACAGTTGCTGAGCCGATAACGAAATTTGCGTCACGAATTTTGTCTTCAACCGAGATCACTGCAAAATTTAATCAAGCGTGGGAGGCTGCGTCAACTGACCGAATGGGACCAGTGCTTGTTGACTTTCCAATGGATTTGCAACGCAAAATGGCATCGCAATCTGAGCAAATCTTAATTTCAGTGCTTAAAAAAAACAATATCGATAAAAGCCAAAATGCATCCAACATTAAATTGATCACCGAATGCTCAAAGAGATTAAGTAAAGCCAACCGACCTTTGCTCTATTTCGGTAATGGAATTCGTGGCGAGAGCGCATTGCTCAAGGCTCGGGAACTTGTTGAAAAATATCGAATTCCTTTTTGCCTTTCTTGGTCCGCTTTGGATTTGTTTGATGATGTGCATCCACTAAATATGGGTCGAATCGGCATCTATGGCGACAGGGCGGCAAATATTATTTTGCAGAAAAGTGATTTCATCCTTTGCGTCGGTACCCGATTGGCAATCCCGCAAATTGGGTACGACAGAGATGATTTTGCGCGGATGGCTGATCGTTGGATAGTAGATATCGATCAAATAGAACTATCAAAATTTGCGAAAAACCAATGGAATTCGATTTGCGAGTCATCTGAATTGTTTCTCGGGCATGTGTTAAAAGAGCTCTCAGAACTTTCGCTGAGTGATTCTTTGTCTAGTTGGGTTGCTGACGCAAAAGACATTTGGCAGAGGCTCCCAAGGTCGGAGCAAATTGGTGCCACAGTCAGTTCGGCTCACGAAGTCCATTCGTTTGATGTAATCAACTTTTTAAATTCTGCAATGCATGACAATGCAATTGTTGTAACTGATGTTGGGGCCGGCCTGTTGACTGGACACTACGCGCTTGCCGCCAAAGGAACACAACGGATCTTCACATCACAAGGACTTGGAGAGATGGGATTTGGCTTGCCGGGTGCAATAGGTGCTTATTTTGCAGACCCAAGACGACAGCTCATTTGTTTGAATACCGACGGCGCAATCATGTTCAACTTGCAGGAGTTGCAACTTGTAAAGCATCACAAGATTCCGATGAAGTTGTTTATTTTCAACAATGACGGCTACGCAATGATAAAAATTTCGCAACAGAATTTGTTTGAGTCAAGGGTTTCTGGTTCAGATATTAATTCTGGAATCAGTTTTCCATTATTCTTAGATCTAGCTAAGACTTTCGGCTTTGAGTACTGTTTAATAGACAATTCGAAAAGTTTTGAGTCAGTGTTACGACCAGCGCTTGAATCGCCAAGAGCGGTTTTAATTGAAATCAAGATGTCGCCAGATCAGCGATATCTTCCGAGNNGCAACAAGCAAACTCGCGGATGGCACACTTGTTTCACCACCACTAGAAGATCTTGATCCAATGATTTCAATTGAATCTTTGAGAGATTTACTGGGTTACCAGCCACACGCAAACTCATATAAGTCGAGAGGTTTGCCATATGAGCAACGACAAAATTAAAGTCGCGGTTATCGGAACTGGAAACATCGGTACTGACCTTTGCGAAAGATTGTTGAAAGACCCTAAATTTGAGGTAACGGCATTTGTTGGTCGCCGATCAACTAGTTCTGGACTGACTCGGATGCATGGGCGAGTGCCAAACTTGCTGGATTCCGGGATTGAATCTCTTGAGCCGCTATGGGCCCAACTTGACGGAGTCTTTGACGCAACATCGGCCTCGGCTCACGCTGAACACTGGGCGATAGTCCAAAAGCATAAAAAATGGATAATTGATTTAACCCCATCGCGAATCGGCAAGCCGTTAGTGCCAGTTTTGATCGAGAAGTCTGCTTCAATGAAAATCTCGCAAGACTTTGTGGCGAATTATTCAATGGTCACATGTGGAGGACAATCTTCGGCAGCACTAATTTATNNGTAACAATATTGATGAATACATTGACTCAACAGAAAATATGGCGGCACTGATCACTGGATGCTCGGCAGTTAAATCAATACTCGTGTTGAACCCGGCAGAGCCACCAGTGATGATGCGCACCACAGTTCATGTACGAGCGGCGAACTTTGATCTAGTGCAGATTCTGCAAGAATCTCGCGATTTAGTCGCAAAAGTCAAAAATTACGTGCCTGGCTACGATCTTGTGGTCGAGCCCCATGTGGCTGGTAGCGGTCAAATTTCGGCAACAGTAAAAGTTTTGGGTTCGGGCTATTACCTACCTGAATATTCTGGAAATCTGGACATAATCAACGCCGCTGCTGTTGAAACTGCCACACAGCACGTGCACTTAAGTCGCTTAAATCGTGAGATAATAACCACATGATTTCTTTTTATGATGTGACACTTCGTGATGGCAATCATGCAATGCGGCATTCGCTGACACCCGAGTTCGTCCGCGAATATTGCCAGATTGCGGAACAGTCCGGAGTTTGGGCAGTTGAAGTCGGTCACGGAAACGGCATTGGCGCTTCGTCATTTTTGGTCGGCAAAGCAAAATCTGACGACAACGCATTGTTGACTGCAGCTCGAGACAATCTAAAAAAAGTCAAGCTTGCAATTCATGCAATTCCCGGCTTCGCGACAATCAAGCGAGACATTATTCCTGCGATTGAAGCGGGTGTCGATATTTTTCGAATCGGCACACATGTCACCGAAGTGACCACCGCACAAAAACATATTGAATATCTTTCTGGACAAAATCAAACAGTTCATGGAGTTCTAATGATGAGTCACGCAATCGATCTGAAAGGTCTCGTGTCGCAGGCAAAGTTGATGGCAGGGTACGGAGCATCCGCCGTTGTTTTAATGGATTCCGCGGGAAATTATGTTCCAAAAGATGTTGCAATTCGAGTCAATGCGCTAAAGCAAGAAATCAGAGTGCAGGTTGGTTTTCATGCTCACAATAACCTAGGTGTAGGCGTGTCAAATGCAATTACAGCAATCGAGAGCGACGCGACGATTATTGATGGTTCGTCGATGGGTCTTGGCGCCGGCGCGGGTAATGCTCCGTTGGAGAGCATCATCGTCAATTATCGACGGATGGAGAGCAATGCTCCATCGTTGGATAAATTTCTGGAAATGAGCCATCTAGTTGAAACAAAATGTCCAAATTATTTACCTCGAACGACTAGCTCGAGTATTCAAAGTGGTGACGCTGGCGTATTCAGCGGATTTGCACCGCAGGTGAAACAACTTGCTGCCGAATTTGGTGTAAGTCAAGAAGATCTTTGGCAAGAATTAGGTAAACGCCGATTAGTGGCAGGGCAGGAATCGATGATTCGAGAAATAGCCCAAGACTTAATGAACTTGTAAATATAAAACTCCGATGATCGCAACAACATTGCTTGAGGTGCACACGGCGTGGGCGTGGATCATGATTGTTGGCAACGGTTTGGCGGGGGTTTGGGCGCTGGTCGCACACAAAAATGTTGCGTTGCGTAGTCGGGCGTTGTGGTGGTTCACGGGCATCGCACAACTGGCTGTGTTCGTGCAGGTTGTATTGGGTGTTGCGGTGGTCAATCGCGACAAGATCGAGTATCCGGCGTTTCACGCCTTCTATGGTTTCGTGGCGATCATCGCAATTGCGATTATTTACTCGTATCGCGC
>DOHD01000176.1:341-3213 GCA_003535455.1 Acidimicrobium sp. | reverse complement strand
GCGATGCTGGTCGGCCAGGCGGGCTGAAAAACAGTTGCGTGAGTGGCTGCCCCTATGCAGGGCCGGCCAGAAAATTTTAGGCGAGGGCAGACTCGAGCGAGTTGAGCGAGTCGTGCAGCTTTGTTGGCAATCGATCGCCGAAGACCGCGAAGTGTTCGCGAATTTGTGGCACGGCTTCGCGCCAGCCAGCAGTGTCGAGCGAGGTAATTGCACCAAGATCATCGGCGCTGATGTTCAAACCGCCGACATCGAGCGAACTTTTCGCCGGCAACAAACCGATCGCAGTTTTCTGCGCGTCGACTTTGCCTTCGAGTCGTTCGAAGATCCATTTTAAAACGCGACTGTTCTCGCCATAGCCGGGCCACAAGAAACGTCCGTCGTTGTCGCGCCTGAACCAGTTGACGAAAAATATCTGCGGCAACTTTTCAGCCGAAGTTTTTTTGCCGAAAGACAACCAGTGCGCGAAATAATCTGCCATGTTGTAGCCGCAAAACGGCAACATTGCCATCGGGTCGAAACGAAGTTTGCCGACCGCGCCACCAGCAGCCGCAGTTGTTTCGCTGGCCATAATCGAGCCGAGGAAAACTCCGTGATCCCAATCGAATGCTTGTGTTACGAGCGGCACGGTCGTGCGACGGCGACCGCCAAACAAAATTGCCGAAATCGGCACGCCGCTTGGGTCTTGCCATTCAGGAGCAATCGACGGACATTGATTCGCCGGCGCGGTGAATCTCGCGTTCGGGTGTGCCGCCGGAGATTCGCTCTCGGGTGTCCACGCGGCATTGCGCCAATCGGTGGCGCGCGCAGGTTTTGTTTCTGTCATGCCTTCCCACCAGACGTCGCCATCTGAGGTGAGCGCCGTGTTTGTGAAAATGCAGTTCGCGTGCAACGTGTGCATCGCGTTTGCGTTCGTCTCGTAGCCCGTGCCGGGTGCAACGCCGAAAAAGCCGGCCTCGGGGTTGATCGCGTAGAGCTGGCCGTCTTTGCCGAATTTCATCCAGCAAATGTCGTCGCCAATTGTTTCGGCCTTCCAGCCTTTGATGGTGGGTACAAGCATCGCCAGGTTTGTTTTGCCACAAGCTGACGGAAACGCCGCAGCAATGTATTTGAACTGACCGCTTGGATTTGTGAGTTTCAAAATCAACATATGCTCGGCGAGCCAACCATCGTCGCGCGCCATCACCGATGCAATGCGCAGAGCGAAACATTTTTTGCCGAGCAGAGCGTTGCCACCGTAACCCGAACCGTAACTCATGATTTCGCGTGTCTCGGGGAAGTGCACGATGTATTTGTTGTCGGGGTTGCACGGCCACGGTGAATCTTTTGCACCGTTGACAAGTGGTGCACCGACCGAATGCAAGCATTGCACCCAGTCGTTGTTGCCGAGTGCGTCGAGTGCGCCTTGACCCATGCGAGTCATGATGCGCATGCTGACAGCAACGTAGGCACTGTCGGTGAGTTGCACACCGATGTGAGCGATCGGTGACCCGAGTGGGCCCATCGAGAAAGGAACTACATAAAGTGTGCGGCCGCGCATCGCACCCGTATAAAGCGCATGCATTTCTGCGCGCATCTCATTTGGTTCGCGCCAATTATTGTTCGGGCCCGCATCTATCTTGTTGGTCGAGCAAATGAAAGTGCGGTCTTCGACTCGCGCAACATCGCCCGGATCAGAGTGCGCCCAAAAAGAATTCGGTCGTTTTGCGTCGTCGAGTTTGGTGAATGTGCCCGACTGCACGAGTTCGCTGCAGAGCGTGTCATATTCGCCATGAGATCCGTCGCACCAATAAATATCGCGCGGCTGAAGAACTTCGGCCCACTTTGTGACCCATGCATTTAACTTCGCGTTTGAAGTTTTGGCCGACATGACTTGTTGCCAGCGCTATGCGCCGGGTGTGTCCATGTCGCGCTCAGAACCAAAACGAATTTTCGTGGCATGGCCGGCGGCATTGAGCGAAAACAAAACTCGTTGACCTTGGCGCAACATGCGAAAAATTGAACCTTCTAAAGCATCGGCCGCGATGTTGTATTCGCTCATATCGGTGTCGCGAATGACCACGCCGTCGCCCGATGACGGGTCGTATGCCTTGATCACGCCTTGCACACCTAGAAAGATACTTGCCCGTTTGGTGAAATTGCTAGTCGCCGCAGGGTTATGGCTCGCACGGTTGAGCGCTGAGTAGCCTTGCGATGTGGCAGTGCTTGAAGAATTTGGGGCCGATGCCCTGCGTCACACCGTGATTGCCTTTCGCGACACGATGAAACGCCATGCAGGCGGCATCAACCGACTGAATGTTTACCCAGTGCCCGACGGCGACACGGGCACGAATATGTCGCGCACGCTCGATGCGGTCGTGGCCGAACTTGACGGCGCGTCTGGCGAACTCGAAACAACCTGCGAAGCGATCAGTCACGGCTCGTTGATGGGCGCACGCGGCAACAGCGGTGTGATCTTGAGCCAAATTTTGCGCGGCTTGTCGTCGACGCTGAAAACTGCGAAGAGTTCTGGTGCGCCGCGAGTTGCCGAGGCATTGAAGGCGGCTTCGGCTGCCGCATACGAAGCGGTGCTAAAACCAATTGAAGGCACGATCTTGACGGTTGTGCGTGAGACTGCAGACGCTGCGCAACGCGCTGCAAATGATGGCGCGACATTGGCCGCGATGTTGCGAGTTGCGCGGGCGGCCGGACAAAAAGCACTTGACAATACTCCTGAGCAATTGCCAGTTTTGAAAGATGCCGGAGTTGTCGACGCCGGTGGTGCTGGTTTTATGTTGTTGCTCGACTCGGCGTTGCATGTTGTCGACGGCGAACCGTTGCCCGAACCAATTTATGATGATGGCCCATCGGCTGAACAACTCGAGAAAGTTGCGTT
>DOHD01000176.1:0-275 GCA_003535455.1 Acidimicrobium sp. | reverse complement strand
TACAACTGCCACATTCACACCAATGACATAGGTGCGGCCGTTGAAGCACCTCTTATCGTTGGTGGTCGACCGTCGAAAATTCGCATCACAGATTTGTTCGAAGAAGTTGCCACCTTGGGCGAGTCGGTGCATGCACAACGCGAGGCGAGTCTTGGCGTGCCGACCACGGGCGGTGTCGGCGATGGTGGTCGTCATGGTGTCGTGCAGGCGGCGTTGCCACCGGTGACTTGTGCCGTTGTTGCAGTTGCCAGCGGAGATGGTCTTGCCGAACTGTT
>DOHD01000095.1 GCA_003535455.1 Acidimicrobium sp. | reverse complement strand
CCATAGCCACAGACGACTTGCCGCTTGCCGTCGGCCCGACGATGACAACTGGCTTACGAGAGAGATTGTTCATGAACGAAAAAATCGGCGCTTAATTTAGTTTGAACTCGACACTGCGAGGCGCAACTTGTGTTTTGGTGCATCGCCGACCTCGACCAAACGACCCGAGAGGTGAAATCTCGCCGCTTCTGTAACTTCAACTTTGGCATACGTGCCCACACGCAATGGTTGCGGCGAACTGAAGTGCAAAATTTTGTTCTGTCGTGTACGACCGGTTGTCAACTCGGGGTTCTTCTTGCTCATGCCTTCGACGACAACTTCTTCGAGTCGACCGATGCGCTCGCGATGCTTGATGACCGCCGAATGATCGAGAACAATTTTTAAGCGCTCATATCTTTCGACCGCAACGGCAGGGTCAATAAATCGGTCTGTCATTTGTGCGGCTTGTGTGCCAGGTCGCGGTGAAAAAATAAATGAAAATGCAGAATCAAAACCTGCCTCGGCGCAAACTTCAACAGTTTGCAAAAAGTCTTCTTCGGTTTCACCAGGAAACCCGACTATCACATCAGTGGTCACGGCGAGATCGTCGATCATTTCACGGGCTTGCGCAAGTCGCGACAAATAACGCTCGGCCGTGTAGCCACGATGCATTAGGGCCAACACGTCGTCAGAGCCCGACTGCAACGGGTAGTGCAGATGTTCGACAACTGTAGGTGTCTCGGCCATCGCCAGCAGTGTGTCTTCGCGCATGTCTTTGGGGTGCGGGCTGACGAACCGTACGCGCGAGATGCCCGACACTGCACCGACTCTGCGCAGCAACTCTGCGAATTGTGGCTTTGGCTTCACTGTTATATCGCCCGCTGCTCTGGCATTTAAAGACAGATCGCGACCGTAACTATTGACGTTTTGACCGATCAACGAAATCTGCGTTACGCCACTTCGTATCAAAGATTCAACCTCGGCCAAAATTTCGTCGCCTGGCCGAGAAATCTCTTTGCCGCGCACCGCAGGCACGATGCAATATGCGCAAGTATTGTCGCAGCCGATTTGAATTGTCACCCATGCGTTGTAAGAAACTTCGCGACGCATTGGCAACGCACTTGGAAACATCGTGTGGTCATCGAGCACCGCCTCTTCGAGAATTTCGGTGACGGGCCGACCGTAACGCGTTTCGTCTAGCAATTCGGCGGCACGATGAACATTGTGGGTGCCGATGACAACATCGACATATGGCGCTTTTTCGCGTATTAGTTCTCTATCTTTTTGAGCAAGACAACCCGCGACGAGAATCTGGCGATCTTCTTTTTCGGTCTTCCAGTTCTTCAACTGACTAAGAGTGCCATAGAACTTGTCGTCGGCGTTCTCGCGAATGCAACATGTGTTGATGACCACAACGTCGGCGTCGGCGACACTTTCGACATTTGTCATACCGTCTGATTCGAGCAGACCAGACAATCGCTCAGAGTCGTGTTCGTTCATTTGGCACCCAAAAGTGCGAACGAAATAGTTGCGGGTCACGACCATTCTATTTTACAGGCGCTATTTGGGCCGCCCTTGAAAAGCCACTGCTGGCAGGCCAATAATGACCTGCCAGCCGCAATGGCGTTAGCGATTATTTAGAGTTCGATTGGCTCGTCGTCTTTGGCGGTAAATGCTTTTTTCGATGCTTTCTCTGCTGCTGGTTTTGCGGCAGTGGCTTTGGCTGCTGCTGCAGACACAGCGTCTGAAGATGCATCGGCTGGCGCATCAACAACCGGCATTGACTGCTGGCGAACACGATCGGCCATTTGCACCATAACTTCGGTGTTTTCAGCCAAGAACAGCTTTGCGTTTTCACGACCCTGACCTAGTTGCTCGCCGTCGTATGTAAACCAAGCACCAGATTTTTTGGCGATGCCAAGTTCAACTGCCATGTCGAGCACGGCGCCTTCACGGCTGATGCCCTTGCCATACATAATGTCGAATTCGGCTTGCTTGAACGGTGGCGACACTTTGTTTTTTACAACTTTTACGCGGGTGCGCGAACCAACGACTTCGACACCATCTTTGATGGTTTCAATGCGACGAATGTCGAGACGAACGGACGAATAAAACTTGAGCGCTCGACCACCTGGTGTTGTTTCTGGTGAGCCGAACATGACGCCAATCTTTTCGCGCAATTGGTTGATGAACACAGCAACAGTATTTGACTTGTTCAAATTTGCGGTGAGTTTGCGCATCGCTTGGCTCATGAGTCGGGCTTGCAGACCCATGTGGCTGTCACCCATTTCGCCTTCGATTTCTGCTCGTGGAGTAAGCGCTGCAACCGAGTCGATAACCACGACATCAAGTGCACCTGAGCGCACCAACATGTCGACGATCTCGAGTGCTTGCTCGCCGGTGTCTGGTTGAGAGATCAACAAGATTGTCGGTGTCGACACCAATTGCCTTGGCATAAATAGGATCCATTGCGTGTTCGGCGTCGACATAGGCGCAAATGCCGCCATTGCGTTGGGCTTCGGCCACGACATGCATCGCCAAAGTTGACTTGCCTGACGACTCTGGGCCGAAGATTTCGACGATGCGACCGCGCGGCAAACCGCCGATGCCAAGGGCGATGTCAAGTGGCAAAGCCCCTGTTGGGATGAAATCGATGCCGAGATTTTGCTTCTCGCCCATGCGCATGATCGACCCTTTGCCGAACTGCTTATCAATGGCCCCCAGGGCTACTTCGAGTGCTTTATCTTTTTCTGTGCTCATGATTTGTGCCTTTCAGTTGCTTGTGTTGAGAACTTGGCACCCTAGGTAGGGGGTGTTGCAGGCAACCCTACACACGAACAGATGTTCGGTCAAGCACCCTAAACCCCATACTGCATAAGCCTTTTGACCGGAGGCTTCGGCTTATTTGCGAATATCCGTGTTCGCCTCTTCGGCCTTGTCGAGTGGTCGCATGATCAAGTCGATCGCCAACCATGTCGTATAAGAAATTGGATATCCAAAAATACCGACGATCAGCGTCGTGCCGATTGTCGCGATCANNCGACAATTTTTTTGCGTACGAAACCACGAAACAAAAAATGCGCCGCGAGTGCCACAATTTGGGCAACGTCGAAGTAGTCCTCGAACAAGCATGCGTGCTGGCGACGGCGAATTTGCTGACGACAAATTTCGCGCCATGAAATTATTTTTAAACGAGAAGTTCGTCGACGAACTCTTGAAAAATGTTCGCGTAATTGAGCGTCTCTGCTTCACCGTGCATGATCGAGATCAACCATTGCTCATCGAGACCGGGCGGCAAAAGAATGCCGCGATTGATGCCGTGAATCCATTGCGCATATGCGAGATCAAAATCAGTGGCTTTGTAGTCGCGATAATTTTGAATCGGTTCGCGTGACCAAGTGATGCAACCCTTTGCGCCGAACTGAACAACGTTTGCGTCGACACCTGCACGATCAATGACGCCTGTGCATTCCTCGACAAGTTTTGTGTTCAGATCGATCGCCGCTTGAGTTGCTTCGCGCGTGCAGACTTCGCGCAACACTGCTTTTGCAGCAGCCATGCACAAAGGGTTGCCGTTATAGGTGCCGAGGTGCACGACCTGACCGTTGGTGATCGTGTCCATATATTCGCGTTTGCCGCCAAACGCGCCGAGTGGCAAGCCGCCGCCGATCGACTTTGCGAGTGCGACGAGGTCTGGCGTTACGCCGAGTGCGCCGGTTGCACCACCCCATCCTGAGGTGATGCCGGTCTTCACTTCGTCGAACACCAACAGCGTGCC
>DOHD01000132.1:1591-4123 GCA_003535455.1 Acidimicrobium sp. | reverse complement strand
ACGCTGGCCCGCACCAAGCCGATGGGTCCATTTGAGCACCGCGACGTTGAAGTTCTGTGCCAGTTGCACCGTCGAGAACTATCACTTCGCCCGCATCGAGACGCCGCTTGACATCTTTGTAGCTCATCGCCACCAAAGACTAACCGAACTAAGAGTTTTGGCTCACAAATTGGACGAGCTCTTTGGCAGAGATTTCGCCAAGGTGTGTCGCAACTACTTGTTTATCGCGGATCAAAGTGGTCGCCGGCACGCTGGCGACACCGACCGCCGAAGAAATTCGCCCATATGCGTCTAAAAGTATCGGCATAGTCAGGCCGAGTTCGTTGGCGTAGGCGCGCACGCTTGGCGCATCGTCGCCAAGATTTACCGCGACGATTGAAACAGACGAATTCGCCTCGGCAAATTTTTGCAGTTGCGGCAATTCGCGCCGACACGGCACACACCAGGTCGACCATAGGGTCACCACCAAAACTTTGTCGCTGTTGAAGTCGGCGGTGTTGACCGTAGCCCCATCGACGTTTTCGACCTGAATCTCGGGCCAAAAAGATTTCTTCGTGCGTGGTTGCGTTTGTGGCAGAACGCGAATCGTCACTTTCTGATCGGGAATAAAAGTGCAATCGCCTTCGATCGTGCCCGTGCTTGCCCAAACATGGCGCAGTGTCTCGCCAGCACGAACCGTAAACGGACCGATCATGTGGGTGATGTTGTCTTGATTTTCGATGATGATCTCATCGCCGACATGAACCTCGAGTTTTCGAGGAATAATCTGCACAATTTCACCGCGCATCACTCGCTGATATGTGCCCGATGCGACGACATAGCGATCGACAACACCAGTTGGCTCGACCACTCTGACATCAGACTGACCACAACTTGTGATCAGCCCGATGCCAAGAAGCATCGCCAAGAGCGACGCGAATTTCGCAATTCGCGCAACACTTAGCGGTTTATGGTGCTTCTTCAAGAACCGGCACTTCAACTATTTGGGTTGAGCCCGACTCGAAAGTTAGCGTGATCGAAACCGTCTCGCCGACAACGAGAGGTTTGACGAGTTTCATCATCATGACGTGATATCCGCCTGGCTTGAGTTCGGTTTTAACCCCGGCAAGCAGCGGCAAAGATTTGATCTCTTGCATCCCCATGCTGCCGTCGGCCGCCGTTGTTGTTTCGTGCACCTGAGTCATCATTGCCACTGAGGTGTCGACCGACGCACCAACAAGTGCATCGTCAGCACTGCTGGTGATATTCATGTAGGCCGCGCCAACGGTTGCATCCATCGGGCTTGTACGAGCCCATGCATCTTCGACAGTAATTGTCGCCTCAGCGGCAACTTCGGTTGATGCAACTTCGGTTTCGACTGTTGCATCTGACTCTTCGGTTGTGCTTTCGCTGTCGCTGCTGCACGAGGTGAATGCAATCGTCAAAACTGCGACGACGGCAATCGATTTAAGTTTCATATTTCTTTTCATCATTTTGTCTCTTTCTCTTTCTCTATTGGTTTATGGATCATTAGTTGCGTCAGTTAATTTCTCGCAACAAAATTTTGAGGTCGTTTTCAAAGCCGTCAGCGCCGACACCAAACGGCAACTCGTCGACGACGAGACCAGAGTCATCGACAACGTATGCAGTTGCGGTATGACTGACTTCAACCTTGCCATCGGAAGTTTTCTGAATTGTTGACGAAGCCAGAAATGCATCTTTGGCTACTTGCAGTTCATTGAAGTCGGTCGTTCGCAAGACATGAAAGCGGTCGACGAATGAACCAACGTAGTTAGTCAACAATTGTGCGGTGTCGCGCTCGGGGTCGACAGTCACAAAAGCGACAGAAACCCTCTTGGCATCGTCGCCGATGCGAGCAAACGCCGCGCGAATATCGGCAAGGGTCGTGGGGCAAAGGTCGGGGCAGTTTGTGTATCCGAAAAACAAAATCAAAAGTTCGCCGTTTGCCGCAACCGTGTTGAACGGCTCTGCCGGCGACGCATTGGTCTCTTCAGGAAGGTATACCTTGCTGACATCGAGCGGCTGATCGCGAACGAGCCCGACAAACTGCGAACTTTCGGTGCTACACGAAAACAAAAGTGTTGCGAATGTCGTAAGTGTCAAGAAGTTTTTGAGAAAGTTTGTTGATTTAATCACCGCGATTTCAAACTAGTCATTGTTTTCTCTACATAACTTGAGAATCGCTGTGACTTAAGTCGAGAAATTACTACTACGCGTGTGCAACAAATTATTTTTCGGCAGGTGTACCTGACAAAAAATTCAGTAGGGCTTCCTCACTTTGCAGTGATGAGAAACACCGTGCAACACACGGGCATGTTGCGTGCTCGAACAGTACTGTTCGTGGTGCAAGCAACATTCACTACAAAGTTTTGGAGAAAAAATGAAACGTAGAACATTAGATTTATCAATGAGCGTCGGCGGAACTCTTTTGGCAGTTTTGGCGGCGGTACTCGGCTTGGTGTTTCAGGCCAACGCAAATTTTGCGACGACATATGTTCGAGATCAGTTGAGCGAACAACAAATTAGTTTTCC
>DOHD01000132.1:0-1528 GCA_003535455.1 Acidimicrobium sp. | reverse complement strand
GCGGGCACCACGTTGGACAACGGCAAAAAATCTGAGTGCTACGCGAATGAATATATTGGCGATCACCTCAAGGGCATCGGTGGTGGAGAAACTTACGCCACTCTTGGCACGCCGCAACGAGAACTTCAGGCAAAAGTCGCCGATGCAAAGAAGGCGAATGATCCGAACTTGCCAACACTCGAAGCCGACCTAGCAAAGGTCACGGGTCAACGCGAAACAATGTTTAAAGGCGAAACATTACGTGGTTTGTTGTTGACAACTTACGGCTTTAGCGTGTTGGGCGAGAAGGCAGAGTTGGCGGCGCTGGTTTCGTTTTTTGCGGCCGCAATTTTGATCCTCGCATCAATTGCGGGTTTTGCTCACGCGTTGTCAACACCAAAAGAAAAGAAGATTTAGATAAGCGAATCAACGGAGGACAAAATGAGCAAAGTGCACAAAATAGTCGTCGGTGTCGATGGCTCGGAGAGTTCGGTTACCGCGTTGCGGTGGGCTCTTGGTGAGGCGCGGCTTCGAGATGCCCAAGTCGAAGCGATTCACACCTGGAGTTTGACTCCGATGGTTGATCCGATGGGCTTTGCTTCGTATGTTCCGGTTGAAGAGTTGGGTGTGGCGGCAAAAAATGTCGTTGAGACCGTGATGAAACGTGTCGAAGAATTTGTCGGCAAGACAAAAGTATCGACGAAGATTTCTCGCGGTCCAGCGGCAGCCACGTTGCTCGAAGCGGCCAAAGATGCCGAACTTTTGGTGGTCGGTCGTCGTGGTCACGGCGGGTTCATGGGCTTGTTGCTTGGGTCGGTTGCCGAGCAGGTTGCGCACCACGCGCCTTGTCCGGTTGTCATCGTTGCCGACGAAAAATAATTTCACTACGCAATGGACATCAAAGGCAAGTTGGTCGTCGCAGCGGTGACCCATGACGAGACGCGTATTTGGGCGACAGATGCAAAACGCGGCGAGTCGCCAACCGTCGTCGCTCGGCCGAGTCGCGAGCACGTGCATCATCACGTTCGCCAAGGGCAAGGTGCGCACGGGCATGAGTCAAATCGATTCGAGCAACCTTATTACGAAGGCATAGCCAAGGCGCTTGACCCAGCGACACAGATTTTGATCGTTGGACACGGAAAGGGCAAAGCGAATTCGATGTTTCGATTTTTTCAGCACATGGAGCGTCATCATTCGCCAACCGCACACAAAATTGTTGGCGCGATTGACCTGAATCTGCCGGCATTAAGCGAGCCACAGATCTTGGCTGCGGCTCNNGAGCACCGCGAACTTTGATTAATCGGCGATTATCGGGTTACGAGGGGCAACTGGTTGATCTGAAATTGTGATCGCGGCAAGCATTCGTGAAGTCGCCTCGGTTGCCGCGTTGGGGTTGGCGGCGTGAACAACCGAAATGAGTTGACCGACTTCGATTCTGTCGCCGACACTGGGCATTGACGAAATGCCGACTCGCATGTCGATTGGCGCACCAGGGGTGGTGCGACCGCCGCCGAGGCGCACAACGGTGATGCCGACCGACTTTGTGTCG
>DOHD01000027.1 GCA_003535455.1 Acidimicrobium sp. | reverse complement strand
AGCGTGCCTTCGCCGACGATCGTCGCATCCTCAATTTTGTAAACACGGTCGCAATGTTGCACGGTTGACAAGCGGTGCGCCACGATCAAAATTGTTTTGAACCCCTGCAACGCGCGAATCGCGCTCATAACTTCAGTTTCTGTCTCGATGTCGAGACTGCTGGTCGCCTCATCGAGCACCAAAACTTGTGGCTCGTGATAAAGCGCGCGGGCGATGCCGATGCGCTGGCGTTGGCCGCCCGACACACGAATGCCGCGTTCGCCAACAATCGAGTGTGTTTTGTTTGGCAGACTTTCAACAAAGTCCCAAAGTTGCGCCGACTTTAGCGCGCGCTCGAGTGCGGCTTCATCAATGTCGCTTTCGGCAATGCCGAACGCGACATTTCGTCGAATCGTGTCATCGGTCAGATAAATCGCCTGTGCGACATAACCAATCGTCGATTGCCACTCAATGTTGTGCTCGTGCATATTTACGCCATCGACTAATAGTTCGCCTGAGCTTGGCGGCAACAACCCGAGGATCACATCGACCAAGGTGCTCTTTCCCGCGCCCGACGGCCCGATAAAGCCGACAGTTTCTCCTTTGCGCACGACGATGTTTACGTCACGCAAACTCGGTGCCAGCGTGTTCGCATAACTAAAGGTGAGATCGCGCATTTCAATCTTGTCGGTAAACACCGCTTGCGTCTTCACGATCTCACTCTGCGTCTTGATGTACTCGAATTCGTTATATAGCGACTCAACAGCAGGTATCGAATAACGAATGTTGTTTACCAGGCTTACAACTTTGTTAATCGACGGCACAAACCGCCATGTCGCGACAACAAAGAGCCCTAAAAGCGGGATGATTCGCTCTGGGGTTCGCCCTTGCCAAATCATCACCCAAATAACGACAATCAAACCTGTCATCGCCAACATTTCAGTCCACATCGGCACTATCGATTTCAGAATTCCTGCACGCAAACCTGCATCTTGTACTAGCAAATTCTGCTTTTCAAATTGCGTCGAAAAATTATCTCCACGACCCAAAACTTGAATATCTTTGACCCCACCAAAACCCTGCAACAAATATCGAGTGCGCGGTGGCTCAATTTTCTGTCGCAACTGTCCGAAATAATTCATCCGCGGTTTCGTCACTCGCGTGTAAATCATCGTGCCAAAAATCAACACAGACAAAGTCGCCGAAGCTGCAACGGGCTCAGTAAAAAACATCAAACCTGCGACCGCGCCGCCCACCAAGAATTCGGTCATCAGTGCCATGAACCCCGAAATAAGGCCGACTGTCATACCCACTTCTTGCTGCACAACATTCAACAACTCAGATGAATTTCGCTGTAAATGAAACGTATAAGGTCGACGCAAAAACGACTTAAACAGAGTCGACGCCAAATATTGAGAAATCGTATTCGAAAAGCGGCTCTGCCGCCACTGCAGCCCCAACATGTAAATATTTTTGACTAAAAATGCCACACCTAAAAGCAACACCGACGCGCCGACCATGGTGCTAACCGACCGAATGCCAAGAGCTTCAAAAATCGGCTGCAAAATCGAACTACTGCTCCCGGTGCCACCCTTGCTTATGGTCGTCATCACCGGAATAACTAAACCGATACCAAGGGCCTCAATGAAGGTGCCGAACAAAACCAACAACATCAGAACCGGCATTGCCAGACGCGACTTGCGCGGCAAAAGCCGCCAAAGCATCGTTATAGTGCCGATTTTCTTAACTGGCGCGTTCATTTGGCTACAAAACTACCCCAACTTGCGCAACGGCCGATTAAACGGCATCGATCAACGCAACGGCTAATTCAACGGCAACAAAACCCAATAAACGCAAGAGCCGCCGGAAGACCCGGCGGCTCTCACTTAAACGTTTGAAAATCGCGATTAGAACGCGAATTTCGAATTAAGTCGCGGAAACCCGCTTCTTACATTCGGAATCCCTTGCTAATCATCGAAATTACGGCATCCTTCATTGGAACCATGCCGTAAATGATCGCGCCGCTACCGACGTAACCCATCCAGCCGCTCCAACCATCCAAAGTGATACCCCAGTATGTAAGTGGACTGAAATCAAGCACTGCCATCATCAAAATCGCGATAATGAGAGTCCAATTCGATCCAACGACTGGAATCTTCTTAATCATTGCGCCCAACCCGACGACGCCAAGAACCGAATCAATTACGGTCGTGACTGCGCCAAGCAGGATTGCTAAAAGGACAAGTTGTCCAAATGCTGCCCAAAATCCCATATCAATTTCTCCTTTTTTCTGCAGGTATTTCCTGCAAAACCAAACTTAGGGATGCATCGACCGCCGGTTATGGATACTCGCTCAAAGGCTTAATTTACGCCATTTACTGTGACGCCCGACACGCACAACCCAAAAATCGGACACAGAAATGCACCACCGCACAAGGTCGGCTAAATATCGACCCAAATCCGACGCACCGCTTGCCAAAGCCCAAGCGGTCGCTGCGAACTACTCTCAAGCCATGACACTTGACACATCGCGCGAGCAGCAAAAGTCAAATCCTGCCGCGCTAACAAAAAATTCAGCGACGGCGAAGCGAGCAAATTTCACCACCTTTGCCGACTCAACCAAGGCCGACTGGGACAACATCATGATGCAACTCGAAACCACCCAGGCCCGCGTCGCTGACCGACTGATCGAACAACTCGAATATCTGCGACATGACTACGGCGGCTTTCCTGTCAATCGTCTCGAACACTGTCTGCAGACCGCAACTCGCGCCGAGCGTGACGGTCGCGACGAAGAATACATTTTGTGTGCACTCGTGCACGACATCGGCGACAACCTCTCGCCATACAACCATGCCGCGGTCGCCGCAGCAATTGTCGAGCCGGCAGTTTCAAAAGCCAACCACTGGCTCGTCTCCCACC
>DOHD01000060.1:8233-8534 GCA_003535455.1 Acidimicrobium sp. | reverse complement strand
GAGCTTGAGGTGTCCCTTGCTCAATCTGTTGAGGCTGGCCTCTTTGCTGAGGAGCGAATTGCAAATGATAAGAAGATGGATAAGAAGTTAAAGCGGGAGTACCAACAAATTGTGCTAAATGGCAAATTGAAGCGCCAAACCGAATGTTGCAAAACAATTAAGATTCAGAAGTCGCCGAACGCCCCGACGATCTTGTCGTCTATGGCGGCACAGGTCGTGCAGCACGCAGTTGGCCAGCGTTCGATGCGATGTTACGCACGATGCAAACCATGAAGCCCGACGAAACAATGTTGGTGCAATC
>DOHD01000060.1:4778-8178 GCA_003535455.1 Acidimicrobium sp. | reverse complement strand
ACCTATGAGTGTTTCGCCGAAATCGCCCGCAGAAAATTTAAAGGCACACTCGCCGGCACGATCACTCTCACTGCTGGTCTGGGTGGCATGGGTGGCGCTCAACCACTGGCGATCACAATGAACGATGGCGTCGCGTTGTGCATCGACGTCGACGCGACTCGCGTGCAACGCCGCGTTGAAACCCGCTACCTCGACGAAGTCGCTGATTCGCTCGAAGACGCGGTGGCACGATGCGAAGCCGCAAAAAAAGCGCGCATGAAACTTTCGGTAGGTGTCGTCGGCAATGCCGCCGATATGTTTCCAAAGTTGTTGGCACAAGGGTTTGCTGCCGACATCGTCACCGATCAGACGAGCGCACACGACCCAATGAGTTACGTGCCCAACGACCTGACCGTCGAGGCCGCCGAAAAACTTCGCGCGACAAACCCCGAGCACTACATCGACCGTTCGCGTGCTGCGATGGCTAGTCATTGTCGTGCGATGGTCGGTTTCTTAGACGCAGGCGCCGAAGTTTTCGACTACGGCAATTCGTTGCGACGCGAAGCACAACTCGGTGGCTATGACAGAGCGTTTGATTACCCGGGTTTCTTGCCCGCATATATTCGTCCATTATTTTGTGAGGGCAAAGGTCCGTTTCGCTGGGTTGCTCTCTCAGGCGACCCACGCGACATCGCCGCGACCGATCGAGCAGTGCTCGAAGAGTTTCGCGACGATCAAGATCTCGCCAAATGGATGCGACTTGCCAGCGAACAAGTGGCTTTTCAGGGTTTGCCCGCGCGAATTTGTTGGCTCGGCTACGGCGAACGTCATCGACTTGGTTTGCGTTTCAATGAAATGGTCAAGCGTGGCGAAATAAGCGCACCAATCGTCATTGGCCGCGACCACTTAGATTCGGGTTCCGTCGCCTCGCCGTATCGCGAAACAGAAGCGATGCTCGATGGTTCAGATGCAATCGCCGATTGGCCGCTATTGAATGCACTCGTCAACACTGCAAGCGGTGCAACTTGGGTCAGCATTCATCACGGTGGTGGCGTGGGCATTGGTCGCAGCATTCACGCGGGCATGGTTTGTGTCGCCGACGGCACCGATCTCGCCGCAGAAAAACTTTCTCGGGTGTTGTTGAGCGATCCAGGCATGGGTGTCATTCGACATGCCGACGCGGGCTACGACTTGGCAATTGACGTCGCCGAAAAACGCGGTGTCCGTTTGCCAATGCGCGAGCAATGAAAACCTTTTTTGCCGAACACGCTTGGTTAGGTGGCGAAAGTTGCGCGGCAAACGTGCGAATCACTATCGAAAACTCTGTGTTCGTGTCGATCGAGGCCGACTCTAAGCCGAACGCAAAAGATGTGCGTATCGCCGGCATCGCCATGCCGGGTTTTGTCAATGCACATAGCCACGCGTTTCATCGTGCTTTGCGTGGTCGCACACACAGCGGGGCAGGTCTCGGCGACTTCTGGTCTTGGCGAACTTTGATGTATCAAATCGCCAATCGATTGACCCCCGAAAATTATTTGGCGCTGGCGACGGCAACATTTTCTGAGATGGCACTCGCTGGCATCACGACCGTCGGCGAATTTCATTACATCCACCATCAGCAAAATGGGCGTCGATACGACGACCCGAACGAGATGGGCAAAGTTTTGCTCGAGGCGGCGCGTCGCGCGGGCATTCGTATTACTCTTCTCGATGTTGCATATCTGCATGCTGGCCTGAAATCTCAGCCACTCGCCGCCGAACAGATTCGATTCAGCGACGGTTCAATCGAAAAATGGTTGACGCGTGTCGATGCACTCGGTAAGGCTTCGGCAATGCACTCGTTCGGTCTCGCTCCACATAGCGTTCGCGCCGTGCACGAGCCTGAACTTGTGCTCATCGCCAAAAACCGAAAAAACCGCGTCGTTCACATCCATGTTTCTGAGCAACCAGCCGAAAACCAGGCGTGTCGCGATGCAACTGGTCGCACACCAACACAGTTGTTGAATGACGCCCAACTTCTTGGTTCGTTCACCACTGCCGTGCATGCAACACATTTGCAAAGCGCAGACATCTCGCTGCTCGGTCAAAGCAAAACTTTTGCCTGCTTTTGCCCCACCACCGAGCGCGATCTCGCCGACGGCATTGGTCCATCGGATGCTCTCGTCAATTCAGGATCGCCACTTTGTTTGGGCACCGACTCGCATGCAGTGATCGACATGTTCGAAGAGGCGCGGGCAGTCGAAATGAATCAGCGACTTATCTCAAACAAGCGTGGCGTGCATCGCAGCGGCGACTTGCTTGCAGCAGCAACCCTTAATGGTGCCAGTTCGCTTGGCAGCAAAAAACACGGCTTTGTCGCGGGTGCGCCGGCAGATTTTGTTTGCGTCGCGAAAAACTCGGTAAGGCTCGCAGGCTTCGACCCCGAAAATGGTGCGGCTCATCTGGTGCATAGTGCGACAAGTTCTGATATCAGCGATGTTTGGGTCGGTGGCGAACAAATCGTCAGCAATTTCAGACACAAAACTTTGACGAATATCAACGAAAGTCTGCGCTCAGCAATCGAAGCTGTTCTCTAATTACACTTACGACATGACAATTTTGCCAATAGCCACGATCGGTCACCCAGAGTTGCGCATTCGCGCCAGCGAAGTTGACCCGAGCCAAATTAAGTCTCCNNTCATCGACGACTTGGTCGAGACAATGCGTCATGCCAACGGCGCCGGCCTCGCTGCGACCCAAGTTCTGCGACATCAACGCATCTGCGCTGTCGAAGTCAACAAGAACCCCCGATATCCATACAAACCCCAAGTGCCACTGACGATTTTGATCAACCCAGTGCTCACGCCGCTCGACGACGACATGTTCGAAAACAACGAGGGCTGTCTATCGGTGCCGGGTTTTCGGGGCAATGTTTGGCGACACACATCGATTCGGGTCGAGGCACTCGATCGCAACGGCAACAAGATCGACGAAATTATCCGTGGCATGACCGCATGCACATATCAACATGAAGTCGACCACCTCGACGGTCTGCTGTTCATGGACAAGGTCAAAGATTCAAAAACTTTTACAACATGGGATTCTTTCGATAAATTCCACCATCACGATTTCGTCATCAGAGTGAAGGACCTCGTCGCGAAGTTCGGTTCGTAGTGCTCGCACTAACCGGCATCTCTTCGCTTGTCACCAACGATTCAAGTCTCGAGCGCGGCAAACTCGGCATAATCGAAAACGCAGCACTGGTGGTTGGTGACGACCAAAGAGTGCAATTCGTCGGCGAGGCTACGAATCTTCCCCGCGAGTTCAATTCGAACGCGATCGATATCAATGGTCGTGCGGTCATCCCTGGTTTCGTCGACAGCCACACACACCTCGTCTTTGGCGGCGACCGCGCCGAAGAATTTGAGGCGCGCATGTCGGG
>DOHD01000060.1:4351-4770 GCA_003535455.1 Acidimicrobium sp. | reverse complement strand
CCGCCACTCGCAATAGCAACAACGATGTCCTCGTCGCCAACGCCCGCCGCCTGGCCAGCGAAGCGTTGCAGACCGGCACGACGACTCTCGAAACTAAGTCGGGTTACGGTCTTTCTGTCGTCGATGAAATGCGTTCACTGCAAGTTGCCAACGCGATCACTACCGAGTCAACTTTTCTCGGCGCTCATGTCGTGCCTGCCGAGTCGCAAGTCAACGCATATGTCGACCTTGTTTGCGGCGAAATGCTCGCCCAATGTGCACCTCACGCCAAATGGATCGACGTCTTTTGCGATCGTGGCGCTTTCGAAGTTGATCATGCGCGGGCCATTTTGCAAGCAGGCGCCAAAGCAGGCCTCGGTCTTCGAATTCACGCCAATCAACTACAACATGGTGGCGGCGTACAACTTGGCGTCGAACTT
>DOHD01000060.1:3709-4316 GCA_003535455.1 Acidimicrobium sp. | reverse complement strand
AGGCAAGACAGTTGCGACGCTTTTGCCAACTGCAGAGTTGTGCACGCGGTCCAAGTTTCCTGATGCCCGAAGGTTGATTGATGCGGGCGTCACGGTCGCCCTCGCCTCTGATTGCAACCCGGGCTCTTCGTATACGACTTCGATGCCACTTGTGATTTCATTGGCGGTGTTGAACATGAACATGTCATGCGATGAGGCCTTGTGGTCGGCGACTGCCGGAGGCGCCGCAGCATTGCGCCGCACAGATATCGGCAATCTGGCAGTCGGTTCGCACGCCGACTTCGCGATTCTCAATTCACGAAGTCACATTCATTTGGCATATCGCCCAGGTGTGAAATTAATTGACGCCGTTTACTCGCGCGGGCAACTCGTAGCGGGTTCACTACGGTAAAATTTCACCAGTGACAGCAACAACAAACCCCACCGTTTCGTCGAAGACTACGACTTCGCGATCAATCTTGAAGTCTCGTGGCGACTGGCGCACGCTAGTCATTGCTGTTCTTGTATACGTCGGCTGGTTCGCGTCGGTTTTCAGCCACAAGCAGTTGCCATGGTGGGCAACGTTTGCTCTTCTCACTTGGTTCGGGGCTTGGCACTTGAGCCTGCA
>DOHD01000060.1:2222-3695 GCA_003535455.1 Acidimicrobium sp. | reverse complement strand
GTCACCATGTGGGTGCCGTTTTTGTCGTTCAAGCGTGATCACATCAGCCACCACAACACAACGCTCACCCATCCGCGCCTCGACACCGAAAGTTATTACACGATGCCCGAAAAGTGGCGGTCATCAGGCCGTGTTCTGCGCTCGATTTACTGGGCCAATCGCACTCTGGCTTTTCGATTGACCGTTTGGTCGGTGTTTAGCGCGGTGCAATACTTCATCGCCGACGCGTGGCGCGCGATTCGCAACATCGACAATGCTCGCGCCGCATGGTTGTTGCACGTTCCAGCTCTCGTGGCTGTCGTATATATAGTCAACAATCTGGCCGACATGTCTGTCGCCGAATACCTGATCGGCGGTGTATTTGGCTCGCACTCATTAAATATGATGCGCTCATTTGCCGAGCACAAAACTCTCGATGACGAGTCAACACGAACCGCCGTTATCGACGCGGGCCGCCTGATGAGCCTGCTGATGCTCAACAACAACTTGCACATCGCCCACCATGATGAACCTTCGGCGCCGTGGTATGAAGTGCCGGCAGTTGCCCAACGCACGAATGCTTACGAGCGGGCGGCCAAAACTAATTCGCTTTACAAAGGTGGCTACGGCGAACTGCTCCGCCGTTTTACCTTCAAGCCTTACGATCAACCCATCTACGGCAAGTCGGTTTAACTTTCTCTTATTTCGTTGCCGAGAACTAGAGTTCTCTCGTGACAAATACGAAAGTTTTGATCAATACGTCGGGTATTGACCGCGAATCAGTCGTCAAAGTCGCCCGTGAATCTGCCGAAGTCGCCATAACGCCAAGTGCTTTAGATGCACTCGCTCGATCAAGCAAGATCGTTGAAGAACTCGCCAAGTCAGATCAGCCCGTTTACGGCATCTCAACTGGCTTCGGTGCACTTTCGACCAAGCACATCGCCCAAAGCGATCGCGTAGCGCTTCAACAGTCGCTGATTCGTTCGCACGCCGCCGGCATGGGTGATGTTGTCGAAACCGAGGTCGTGCGCGCGATGCAACTCTTGCGACTTCGCACGCTTTGCAGCGGCGCAACGGGCGTGCGACCAGTTGTAGCCGAAACGATTGCGGCAATGATCAACGCCGAGATCACGCCTGTCGTCTACGAATATGGCTCGCTTGGCTGCAGTGGAGATCTCGCGCCACTTTCACATTGCGCTCTCGCGCTTATGGGCGAAGGCGAGGTGTTCGATAAATCAGGTCGCCGTCGTCCGTCGATTGATGTGCTGTCCGAAAACAACATCAAGCCGATATTGCTGCGCGAAAAAGAAGGCCTCGCGCTGATCAACGGCACCGATGGCATGCTCGGCATGTTGCTCTTGGCGATAACCGATCTATATGAGCTTTGCACGCTCGCCGACATTGCGACGGCGCTCAGTGTCGAATCTTTGCTCGGTACCGACCAAGTTTTCGCCCCAGAAATGCACGAACCACTGCGCAGTCATCCTGGTCAAG
>DOHD01000060.1:0-2136 GCA_003535455.1 Acidimicrobium sp. | reverse complement strand
GCGCCACAAGTTGCCGGCGCGGTGCGCGACACCCTTGCCCATGCGATGAATGTTGCACAGCGCGAACTCGCCGCGATGATCGACAATCCCGTAGTTACAACGACTGGTGAAATTCGCTCAAACGGCAACTTTCACGGTGCGCCCGTTGGTTATGTGCTCGACTTCTTGGCGATTGCCACTTGCGACCTTGGTTCGATCAGCGAGCGCCGCACCGATCGCATGCTCGATTCGAATCGCTCGATGGGTTTGCCGGCATTTTTGGCATTCAACGCTGGTGTTGATTCTGGTTTGATGATCGCTCAATACACGCAAGCCAGCATGGTTTCAGAAAATAAACGTCTCGCTGTGCCGGCAAGCGTCGACTCGATTCCTTCGAGCGCGATGCAAGAAGACCATGTTTCAATGGGATGGAACGCCGCGCGCAAACTGCGTCTCGCGATCAACAACTTGCGCCGCATCTTGGCGATCGAAATTCTCACTGCTACTCGGGCGATAGATTTTCGCGCCCCACTGACCGCCTCGCCAGCACTGATGAACGTTCACGCCGAGGTTCGCAAATTGGTCGGTCGCCCCGGCCCAGACAAACTGCTCGCCGACGAAATGAAACTTGTCGAAGACCTTGCAAAGTCGCTCTCGATGCGCCGCGCCGCCGAACTCATCACCGGCCCCCTCAACTAAAACCCTGCATATGCAAGTGCTACAATGTAGAACATGCGTGAAGTTGGTATTCGAGCGTTAAAACAAAATGCGTCAGAAGTCATCGCCGATGTCGCGCTCGGCGAAACGATTGTCGTCACCGACCGCGGTCGCCAGGTTGCACAAATATCTCCGTTGCCGAGTTCGCAACTGGCAACACACATCGCTACTGGCATGATCATCAAAGCTAAAAATCAAAAAACAAAACTTCCAAAACCGGTTCGGCGTTCAAAAAAATCGCCGTCACTCGGCCAATCACTCAAAGCAGCACGGGCAACCGAGCGCTTCTAATGGCATTTGTCGTCGACTCATCGGCAATAGTCAAACTGATTGTCGACGAGCCGAACTCACAGAATTTCGGCAACTGGTTGAAAAACTGTAAAGGCGAATTGTTCGTCTCAGAGATCGCCCATACCGAGGTGGCGCGCGCCATCGCGCGAGTTGATGCCAATCTTCATCGCCAACTAAAAACCGTGCTCGAACGTTTCGGCACAATCAGGGTGTCGTCGCAAATTTTGGCGATTGCCGGCGTTCTAGCCCCCACCAAACTTCGCACGCTCGATGCGATTCACCTCGCATCATGCTTGATTTTGGGCGACGACCTAGACGGCCTTGTCACCTATGACGACTCGCAGACCGAAGCTGCCCAGCAAAACGGCATCACCGTGGTGGCGCCGTGATGGGCGAATTTAACTAATTGACCGTGTAGGTCAGAACTTCGATCATCTGATCAAACTTCGATGAACCATCGGCAAACAAAGTAACTCGGCAGGTGCCGGCTTTGCGAAACTTGATCGTCACGCTCGTGGTGCCGGTCGTCGTGCAGATAGATCTTGTCTCGTCAGATGTAACGACAACTTTTTGTCCTTTTGAACTGATCAGTTTGCTCGCGCTCAACGCGACACTTTCGCCCGCCTTGTAACTTGCGCCGTCTCGCTTCAGGCCGAGCTTCGCCAACGCCACGGTCTGGCGGGGCAAGAACTTGAGCGGCACGATTGTGTCGAGAGCCGTGTCGGTGATACCCCGATGGTCGCGATATACGAACAACGAGCAATTAGAAACACCGCAGTCATATGTTTTGCTTGCACCATTGGCGTCGATCTTCGAAAAACTCGAACGCATCATCAACACCAACTCGCCCGTCGCCGACTGCGAACCACGTTGCCCGTCAGTCGTTGCCCAAATCATCGTGCCCGTCTCAGTGACACTGCCATTGCAGATCAGACCAGTGGCGGCACGTTGACCCAAAGTTGGCTTAAAACACTGCGAAATATAAACGCCTTGCCCAGCCGGCACATTCGCCAATTTGATCGACACAACCTCTAGATCAGCGAGTTTTTCAGTCTTGCTGACGCTGACGCCAACAGCAGCCAAACCTTGCGCGGGCGCAACCGCCACGAGCACCGAGACAAGCGCGCTTAAAACAACAGACCGTGAAAT
>DOHD01000089.1 GCA_003535455.1 Acidimicrobium sp. | reverse complement strand
AGTCGCTCACTGTTCGGTGTCGACAAGATCGGGTTTCCACCGACTATGACCATCGCCCGAATCTGACCGACACCCGGTGTTTCTATTTCTTCGGCCATCGCCGCCGCCGGATATTCGCCAAGCGCCTCGGGGTGATTGCTCACTCGCGAGTGACCGCGACCAATTCGAAAGCCTTTGCCACGGCCGGGTTCGCCGTGCGTGTTGCCACTTCCGGCGACCGGCAACGAAAACATCGCGCCACCGACACGATCAAGATTGCCCGTAAAAACATTGACCACATCTACGAGCCATGATGCCGTCGTGCCAAACGCCGTCGTGCATGTGCCGATTCGCCCGTAGACAGCCGCGCAACTCGCGTCGCGCAACTCGCGAGCGATTCGCAGAATCGTGTTCTCATCGATGCCAGTCGTCGCCGACACGGCGGCCGCACTGAACGGTGTCAACGCCGCGACTATCTCGTCTAATCCATTGAGATACTTTGCGAGCCGTTGCTCAACTTTTTCTAGGCCATCTGAAGCCAGTGTGTTGGCGATCGCTGCCAGCAATAAAGCATCGGTGCCAGGCCTAATTGCCAACCATTCGTCGGCTTGCTCCGCGGTGCGACTCTTGCGTGGGTCGACAACCACTAGTTTGCCGCCCCGTGCTTGCATCGCTTCGATACGCCCCGGAAAATCAGGCGCCGTGCACAGACTGCCGTTCGATTCATATGGGTTCGCACCAAGAACCAACAAATATTGCGTGCGATCCAAATCTGGCACTGGCACTGAACTTGCCGAACCGAACATCAAGCCTGACGAGACTTGTTTAGGAATCTGATCAACTGTCGATGCACTGAATCTTTGCCTCGACCCAATCGCCTGCAACAACACCCGATTAAAGGTCATCGCCGACAACGAATGCGCTCCTGGGTTGCCCAAATATGTGCCGATCGATTCACGACCAAATTTTTCGATGACGCCGTTCAATCCTGCATCGATTACCGACCAGGCTTCAGACCATGTCGCCGACACATGCACGCCGTCACGTTTGATCAGCGGCATCAACAATCGGTCTGGGTCGTAGTGCAACTGTTTTAGCGTGCTGCCTTTCGGGCAAATGAAACCTTTCGAAAAGACATCTTCCATGTCGCCACGAATATGGGTCACCTGATCGTCTTTTACGGTGATCGCCAAACCACAACCGGCCTCACACAACGGACATGTTCGAAATGCAACACGCTCACTAGTCACGGCACTATCTTGCCCGAAACAAACGCACAATCAATCATCCTTCGCCACAGCCCCATAGCCTGACCGTCGTGCGCCAGTTATCGCCCACCGCGAAAGACGCCGTAAATCTGCGCGACGTCTACGGTGCGCCGCGGTCGCGACACCCAAGTGGTCGTCCATCGATCGGTCTGTGCATGGTGATGAGCATCGACGGCTCAACTGTTGTCGAAGGCAAATCAACACTGCTCTCGAACCCGTCAGATAGAGACGTTCTCATCGCATTGCGCTCGGCGGCCGACACAATTGTGGTCGGTGCGGGCACGGTGCGCCAAGACATGTATGACGTGCCGTCAAAAAAAGGATTACGAGTTGGNNGTTGGTGTCGTCACCCGCACAGGTTCAATGAATCTGGATACCGATTTGTTCAGAAGTGGCGCGGGTTTCTTGATCATGCCCGAAGACACAAAAGCACCAGAAACGAACTTCGAAATCGAAATTGTTCGCGCCGGTCAAGGCAGTGTCGACCTAACAAAAGCAATGAGCCTGTTGCCCGGGTCGTTTATTCAACTTGAAGGTGGAGCATTGCTGAATGCGTCGATGTTCGCCGCCAACTTGGTTGATGAAATTAATTTGACGATCAGCCCAATGGTCACCGGCGCCGATAGTCCACGACTTGCAAATGGTGCACCGCCCCTGCACAGCGACTATCAAGTTGCGCACATTCTCGAAGACGTGGGCTATTTGTTTATTCGCTATTTGCGCAAAATTAAGCCGAACAAAAACCAGTTATTTGCGTAGTTCTTTTTCGAGCAGCGCTAGTTCGCGCTTGAAGTCTGCGGCAGCATCGAAGTTTTTGTAGACGCTGGCGAACCGCATGTAGGTAACTTCGTCGATNNCGCAACAAGCCGAGAACTGCGTGACCAACCTGATTGCTCGTAACATCGTCACCCGTAAGCCGCATGTCATCTTCGACACGCTCGGCAATTTCGATCAACACCGAATCTTCGACGGGACGGCCCTTGGCTGCCGACTGCAAACCACGAATAATCTTTGTTCGATCGAACAACTCTTTGTCGCCAGTTCGCTTGATGACATATAGAGGAACCTCTTCGAGACGCTCATAGGTCGTAAACCGATAACCGCATTTCAAACAAGAGCGACGTCGCCGAATCGAACTGCCCTCTTCTGAAACACGCGAGTCAATGACCTTCGTATCTTCGCATTGACAACTAACGCACCTCACCCACACGAGATTACTCGCAATCACGAATTCGAAACCGAGTTCGCTTCGAGCAGTTGCTGCAAGTTATGGAATGCGAACGAGTTGACCGGGCGTAATCATGTCGCCGTTCATCAGCACCAATTGGTCGACCACTTCGGTGATATTGCTGTTGGGGGCGATGCGTTGAGCGATTGCCCACAACGTGTCACCCGGCGCGGCGATCACAAACTTTGGTGTCGCGAGGTTTTCGGCGGTTGGTCGATCAGCTGCGGCGCTTGTGTCGAGCATCGCAAAGCTGACTGAAACAGCCAAGGCTGCTAGAGCCAGCGACACCACTGCCCGACGTCGTCGGTAGACAGGCGCCATGTTGCGACGACCGAGATTTGAAACTGGAAGGTTGTTGATTGCTATTGCCATGACGGTGCCTCTTTCGGGGGTGTTGATTGGGTATTTCCGCTTAATTCCACCATAGCGAACGGGTGTTCGCAGTGCAACGCTTTTACGAACATTTGTTCTCCGAACAGGTGTTTGACTTTGAGGGCGAACGGGCGTACGCTCTATATATGACCCAAAACACCGACCCCACCCCAATTAACGCCGCCCAGGCCAAAAACAGCACCCTCACCGACCGCCAAAAGGGCATCCTCGACTTCATCGTCAGCAATATGCGCGAACGGGGCTATCCACCTTCGGTGCGCGAGATCGGCGAGGCAGTGGGCTTAAGTTCGTCGGCCACCGTGCACAACCATTTGGCCGCACTACAAAAACTTGGATACTTGCGCCGTGACCCAACAAAACCCCGCGCCATCGAAGTTCGCTACGAGGCTTCGAGTGGCGTCGCAATGGAACATCGCCCAACAAAACATGTGCCGCTTGTCGGCGATGTGGCCGCTGGCGTCAATGTATTGGCCCAAGAAAATGTCGAAGAACTCGTGCCACTACCGATGGACTTCACCGGAGACGGTGAACTATTCATGTTGCGCGTGCGCGGCGAATCGATGATTGAAGCTGGCATTTTGAACGGTGACTTCGTCGTTTGCAACTCGCAATCAACGGCAAACAATGGCGACATCGTCATCGCCGGCATCCCCGGCGACGAGGCGACGATCAAAACATTTTCGCGCAGTGGCAACCGCATTACTCTTACGCCATCAAACCCGACTATGAAGCCGATGGTGTTTGACAGCGACGAAGTTGCGATCTACGGCAAACTCGTCACGGTTTTGCGTCGCCTCTAAAAAATATCGAGCGAGTTACGGCTCGACAATCGCAAAACCGGTTGAAAAATTGTCGAGATTGCCAAATATCTGCAACATTACGGTTGCATCACCGTCAATTGTGACTGTGCCTTTTTGAATCTCGTCGACGAATGTCGTCGTCTGGGCGATCACCTCTAAAAACAAATCACGCGACACGCTTATCGTCGCCGACGCTGACTGATTGTGTCGACCTTGCGTTGCAAAGATCGTGCGATTCGAAACGCCCAAAATCCATTTTTCATCAGGTGTGTTGACCATGTCGGTGAAAGTCCAGTTGATCGCAATCGCGACACCACCAAGGTTCTCAGACATAGCTCTTACCGCGAGTGTGTCGAAAACCTGTTCAATTGTCATCGCTTTGATCAGGCTTCGTGCGCGCACACGCGCCGGCGAACGCGGCGGCGGACCGTTGCGCAATTCTTGAGCGCCCATCAAATAGGCGTTGCGAAATGTCGCCGACTCAGATTGATAGCCGAGTTGCTCTAGTGCGTCGGCCTGCAAACTTCTCGCACGCTCGTTTGTGGGTTCGGCGAACACTGCGTGGTTAACGAGCTCGACCACCCAGCGATAGTCACCTTCAGCAAAAGCTTTTTGCGCACTCGCCAACAATTCATCGATGCCACCTGCGAGTTCGAGATATTTTGCGCCCGCTCTAGAAGGGGCAAGTTTGTTGAGGTTCGACGGGTTGCCGTCATACCAGCTCAAATAGCGCTGATAAACCGCCTTGATGTTGTGCACCAGATCACCATAAAAACCTCTGGTATGTTCATGCGCCAAAAATTCGTCAGGCAGCACCAACAACTCGGCGATCTCCAAAGCCGTCATGCCGTGATTTGCGTGGCGCATCGTCTGGTCATGAATCCACCGATAGAGGTCGCGCTGTAAGACCAAAAATTCACTTACATCTTGCCGACCCCAGCGAGGCCAATTATGCGAGGTGAACAACACGTCTGTTTTATCAGCGAAAAGTTCGATGCTTTCGTTGATGTATTTCGACCAGTTCAAGGCGTTACGCACAAGAGCGCCGCGAATCGGCACCAAGTTATGCATCGTGTGCGAACAATTCTCGGCCATGCACAGCCAGCCAAAATCAGGAAAGAAGAAATTCATCTCGGCAGGTGCTTCAGTTTCGGGAGTAAGTTGAAAAACAATTCGCACGCCGTCAACGACGAGTTCTTCGCCCGTGTAGGTGATGTCGCGAGTCGGCGCCAGCAACGAAGGTGCCGCTGTCGGCACCGAGTTGCCTAGACCGCTATCAACATGACCTTGCGGGCCAGGTGGCAACAACGGACCAAACTGGTATGTCGCTCGACGACTCATCGCCACCCCGGCGATGACATTTTCGGCGATTGCCTCGTGCAAAAAGCCAACCGGTGCGATTATCTGACACTTGCCATTCTCGACGTC
>DOHD01000018.1:3854-4134 GCA_003535455.1 Acidimicrobium sp. | reverse complement strand
GTAGCGATGAGAGCCAGAAAATCATTGCGGTAATAGTCAACGAAAGCGTCAGGGTCGCGAATCGCGAGTTTTTCTTGCACGTTCCAAACACGATCGTTAGAGCCCGGCTTGGCGTAGTGATCGCCTTTGGCTTCGCCGCGCGCGTGCTGTTCGTCGATGATTTGCCAAAATGTTTTTGAAACACGATCAACGATCGCAGTGTCTGCGTACATTTTCTTGAAAGCCAAAATGCCCGGACCAGTCAAAAGTGCGCGACCAAGTTCGGCCATCACCTCTCGCC
>DOHD01000018.1:1449-3768 GCA_003535455.1 Acidimicrobium sp. | reverse complement strand
TCGACGTGACTTTTCAGTTCGGCGAGAAGGTCACCTTGATTTGTGACCCAACCGTTCGCAGTTGACATATCCAAATATTAACGACTATCGCAGACTCGCGACTAACGCTGTCTCAAACGCAAAGACTGCCACGAACCGTCGCTTGTCCAACCCCCGTCGACCGGCAGTGCAACGCCGTTGACAAAGCCCGATTTTGACTCGTCGCACAGCCAAGCGATCGCCTGAGCGATGTCGTGCGGTCGCGCGAACCGCCCCATCGGCACATGATCGGTGATGTCTTGATCGGTGTATGAACCACCTGCTTGATCTTTGTGATCCATTTCGGTTTTCACCCAACCTGGGCAAACAGCGTTGACGCGAACGCCACGCGCACCCCATTCGACGGCAAGCGTGCGAGTCAAACCAATTAACCCGTGCTTGCTGGCGTTATATGCCGAGCGATCGGCGACACCTTGCAGGCCTGCGACAGACGCAACGTTGACGATAGAGCCCGAACCAGCATCGAGCATGATTTTGCCGAAAGCTTTAGCAAGGATAAATGGCGCGACCAAATTGACTTCGAGCACCTGGCGATATTTTTCGGTCGAAGTGTCGAGGGCTGGTGAGATATTTGAGATGCCGGCGTTATTAACTAGTGCGTCGACGCGATTGAATTTTTTAACTGTTGTCGTGGCGGCTTGCGCCACGAATCTTTCGTCGGTGATATCGCCTGTCAGCGCGATCGCATTTTTATAGGTCGCAATGTCAACCGGTTGCAGATCGATGAGCGAAAGCGACCAGCCGAGGTCGTTTAGCAATTCGGCGGTTTGTTTGCCTATCCCCTGAGCCGCCCCTGTGATTACCGCTATGCGAGTCGTCAAGAGATGAGCACCGCGACGCTGTTTCTAAGATGCAAGAATCTTGCGAGTCGAAGATCGGGCGACGGCCGAGTGAGTCAATGTCGCATTGACACCCGATGCAGACTTAATTGTGCCGCTGTTGAGCACGATCGAGTTGGCGGCGATGCCAACACCCGTGTTGTCGATGTCGCCACTCACGATGGTGTAGGCAAAAACGAGCGAGTTAGTGCCCGAGCCATCAAGATATGTCGCTTTATTAATGCCATCTGAAAGCAAACTAATGTAGGGCGAACCAGTAACGACGACAGGCACATTAAAAATAATTTTCACCTGCAGACTCTGGCCAGGAATCCACTTATCATTGGTTGGTTCTTTGAATGCCACCGACGAAATTGTCGGTGCGGCAGCGCTGGTTGTAGTGGTGGTAGTTGCGGCGGTGGTCGTTGTGGTTGTTGCCACCGTAGTTGTAGTTGCGCCGGTGGCAACTGTGGTCGTCGTCGCAACAGGTGCTGGGGCCGTGGCTGTAAGTTTTCGAGTTGAAGATTTCGCAATCGCTGCGTGGGCCAGGTTTGCAGCGGTGCCGTTGGCATCTTTGATCGTGCCGCCGTTAAGAGTCAACGAGTTTGCCTTTAATCCAAAACCGTCGTTATCAACATCGCCCGCGACCGTGACGTATGCGAAGAGCAATGCGCTCGTGCCCGAACCAGCTATGTACGACATTCTTCCGATGTTCGCCGAATCAAGAAATATTTGTGGAACGCCAGTCACAAAAACAGGCGAACTGAATTGCACGATTACATAAATCGTTTGGCCCTGCAAATAATATGTGAGCGTTGAACTTGGCGCGATCGCCACCGAGACTACGGTCGGTGCAGCGAAGGCTGATTTGTCTAACGCCACCCAAACTTTTGCCGAACCAATTTTGGTGCAAACCAGCGTTGTCGCGTTAACGGTTGCGAACTTTCCAACTGTGACGCATTTTCCACCAGCAGACGGGCCGGCCAAAACTTGTGATTCTGTGACACCGAACAGACATAACACCAGCAGCAATGCCGTGAATTTCTTTTTCATCTGAAAAACCCAGCCACTGCCTTAAGTCGAAATTTTATGGGCGTAATACCCAGGTTGTTTGCGGAGAACCGAGCAAAGTTGTTTGAGCGTTGCCAGCAGTATCGCTTATCGAGAACGTTGCTGCCGCAGTCAAAGTCGCTGCACGAGCAACGGTGTCACCTCGCTCTTGAGTTGACTGTGCAGAAATTGTGCAGACAGTAGTCGAGCTTTGGGTGATCGAGTTAATGCGTGAAATTCTCGTAAACGTAAAGTCAACACCATTGTCATAAGACAAAGTCGCACAGTTGATCGCTTCATTACCGGTAACGGTGAACAAAATTGTTGACGAACTCGAGCTACCGGCGTTGCGAGCCAAAGTAACTGTCGGCGCAGTTCGATCGACTGCGACAGTTGTCGTGGTGGTGGTCGT
>DOHD01000018.1:251-1443 GCA_003535455.1 Acidimicrobium sp. | reverse complement strand
GCCGCGGTTGTGGTTGGCGCCGAAACTGCTATCCACTTAAGTGTCTTCGCAACTTTTGCGCAAATCAATTTTTTGCCAGCAACCGAAACAACCTTGCCGGCAACTGTGCATTTAGCGCCATCTTTGTTAACTGCCGAAGCCGGTGAACCCAAAACGCCAACGAAACAAACGGCAACTGCAACTGCTACAAGCTTTTTCCCCATACGAATAGGCTACCGAGAAAATTCGCTGCACGAGGCGCGCATTGGCGCCACCCGTTAGTTGAGGCGACGCCGAGAATCGAACTCGGTTAAAGGGCTTTGCAGGCCCGTGCCTAAGCCAGTCGGCCACGTCGCCAAATTAATTTGACGTCCTCACCCTATCTGACGATGAGTTCTTATAACTGCCGAATTTATTTGACTGTGAACGCTGGCTTCTTGACACCACCGTCGACAAAAACGATCATTACTTGACCAACATCAAACGCAATGCGTGAATTCGCAAATGAAAATGTCGTTCCTGATTCGCTGGTTGGTCGCGACCAGGTGCCATCAAACGACTGACCGTTGCGCAAAACAATTGCTCGCCCAGCACCGACAGATTTCAGCAATGGCGTCTTGCCACCAAATTTGTCGCCATATTTAGTTTCTTTGCGTTCGACAAATTGCAGTACGACTGTTTTTGGTGTCAATAGGGCTTTACTGACGGCATCGCGATGCAACGTGCCATCAAACGAAATCGTCCACGACTTGCCACCCCATGTGCCCGAAACTTTTGATGACGGCCACGATGCGCTAAAAGTCTTAGCGACAACCCCGCCTGCTGGCACATTCTGGTCGAACACCAAACCGATGTCTTTGATCACGCCGACTTTCGATTCTTTTTCCATCATTGCCGCAAGTCGCAACAGTTGATTATTCGGCGCAACTTTCGAAAGATTTCGATAGTAGAACGATGATCGATCACTAGGTGAAAGCGAGATCGATTGCGACTTACGGATGGCTTTCAACAGCACATCATTTGCTCCGCTATAGGCAAGACCAGGGTTATCGAACTGCTCGAGAATTTCAAGATCTGAAATGCGCGCACTTCGAGTTGGCCCGACGACACTCGGAAACTTGGTGTTGAACAGCGCCGCAATTCGCGTGAGCCCCCATTCGACTTCTTCAACATAAAACAAATCGGCTTGATTCAAGTTGTAATGCGGACGATC
>DOHD01000018.1:0-164 GCA_003535455.1 Acidimicrobium sp. | reverse complement strand
TAAGAGCGAGCGACAACTTAAAGGCCGAAAACTTGTTTAGTTTCATTGACTGATTCTAAAGCAGCGGCACCGACTGAATGTGCGACTTCAATCGCGTTGTTAGCCTGATTGCATGGCGATCGAAAAGCGCAACCCCGCAACGATTGCCATAACGGCTGGTCGCG
>DOHD01000026.1:5520-5692 GCA_003535455.1 Acidimicrobium sp. | reverse complement strand
GTGCGAAAGAACATGCAGCCACCAGCAATGCTCCACCGATCAGACGGTTGCCGTAGCCACGGTCGTAGCCACGAGCAAAAATTTGCGTGCCAAGTACATAACCGAACCCGTAAGTAACGAGGACAATGCCAATTGAAGCCAGACTTGTGTTTGTTTGTTCGGCGAGAAGCGA
>DOHD01000026.1:0-5495 GCA_003535455.1 Acidimicrobium sp. | reverse complement strand
GTCCGACTAGTCCAAACGACAGGCCAACAACTAGGAACACGCCGAAATATGCGCGGTGAGAGCGCGTGTTTTGTTGTTCGGTGTTCAACGTATTCATCCAGTGCAGGCTAGGGGCTTGGCGTCTGGCGAAATTGCATTTGATGAGAGGCTGGCGAGAAGTTTTGTGACGGCTTCACTGCGTGTTGCCCATGATCGGTTTTCAACAATTCGGCTGGTTGACCAGACGATTCCGACGAGTTCGCCAGATTTGTTCAAAAGAGGTCCACCTGAATTTCCGACTTCGACGTCGAGCTCAACTTCTAGCCCGGGGCGAGTGGTCTTTTCGCGCAGATAAATGTCTTGCGTGTTTATTTTCAGTCGTCGTTTGATTTTTGCATCACGAGCAAATTGGGTTTGATCATTGAACGCAACGAATAGGACACTTTCACCAGGCTTGGCAGATGCAAATTTGATCGGTTTTACTAGTGGACGTAGTGGCGCCTGATCGAACTCTAAAAGGGCGAGATCTAGATTGCTGTCAATCACCGCGATCGACGCTTGGGTCGTCTCGCCGTCAGCAAAAATAATGCGATTTGCATTCTGGCCGGCGACACCGTGAGCGACTGTGAGAATAAACCCGCCGTCAATTATCGTGCCGACCGTTCGAGTTTCGGCGCTGCGACACCCGACCGAAGAAATCAAGACGACCGAGTTGTTGTTGATGTGACGCCTGTCTGTTTGTGCATAAATGAACGCCGCGGCGAGCACCAGGCAAATCGACAAAACCAGAAAAATTTTCGCTCTTATTGAAATAAACATTAGTTGACTTGGCGAGATTGCACTAGTTTGAAATAGCCAAACGAGCAAAGGGTAGAGAAAATGTCAAAGACCAAAGTTTCAGTAGTTGATCGACTAGTCGGTAACCCAATTTCTTGGGGTGTATGCGAAGTGCCTGACTGGGGTTTTCAGCTCGACGCACGCACGGTGTTGGCCGAGATGAAGGCTGTTGGTCTCAAAGCAACCGAACAAGGGCCGGTTGGCTATCTCGGAAGCACCCCCGAAGAAGTTTCGAGTGTCGCAAACGAGTTTGGATTGCCGATCGTGGGTGCATTTGTGCCCCTGGTGATGCACGATCTTTCGCAGCGTGATGCGATGCGCAAGGCGGCGCACTTTTCGGCGAGTCTTCTCAGTGCAACTGGCAAGGGGTTTTTTATTACTGCAGTTGTTGTCGACGAAGGTTGGGGCAAGCGGTTCAAACTTTCGGATGCGCAATGGCAGGCGATGTTCGACGGCTTCAAAGAGATTGACGAGATTTGTGCGGGCTATGGCATCAAACAGGTTCTTCATCCGCATTTGAACACACTTGTCGAGACCCAAGACGATGTGAATCGTGTGTTGGCTGGTTCAGATGTGCGATGGTTGCTCGATACGGGGCATTTGCAAATTGGTGGCACAGACCCAGTGAAGTTTGCGCGCGAAAACTTTTCGCGGATAGACCACTTTCATGTCAAAGATGTGAAGATGAGCGTCGCGGCGAAGTTCTTGGCTGGCGAAATCACTTTGATGGAGGCAACTCGAGACGGTGTGTTCTGTGCCGCCGGTGATGGTGATGTGAAAATCGCCGACGCGATCGAAGTGATGGAGTCGAACGGCTACGAAGGCTGGTACGTGCTCGAGCAAGACATGGCAATCGTTGGTGACCAGCCGCGTGATGCCAAGATTTCGACAGCTGGTGTTCGGCGCAGTATCAGCTTTTTGTCGAACTTGTAAAGTGCAAATTCGGTGAGCAAGATTCGCCGTCTGAATCACGCGGTTCTATATGTGAGTGACGCACAGACGACCGCAAATTTTTATCAACAAGTTCTCGGGTTCACGATTGTGCAAGTCGCGTTTGACGGTCGCGCGGTTTTTGTCAGAGCGGGTGGTTCTGAAAATCATCACGACCTCGGGCTTTTTTCGATCGGGTCGGCGAAAAAATCGAGTGGGGTTGGGCTCTACCATTTGGCATGGCAGGTTGACACAATCGACGAACTTGTCGAATTTCGAAATCGTCTCAAGACGGTCGGTGCGCTCAGCGGTGAAAGCAACCATGGGGTTTCGAAAAGTATTTACGGCCACGACCCTGACGGCATTGAATTTGAAGTTATGTGGATGGTGCCAGCGACTGACTGGGGGCAATACGCCGTCGATGCAGTTGTTGAGCCGTTAGATCTGAATGCCGAATTGACGCGATGGTCGGGTATTTCGACCAAGATATAAATTCGCGATATATGACCGCGGATTTAAAGGCGGTCAACTATCGCAAACTGTGGGAGGGCAGCTATTTGGACTGAATTTCACAAGATTGGTCGGGTTTGCCTGTGCTTCAACGGGGCACTAACTTAGACGAGGCAGGAAAATCCTGTGCGTTTAAAACAAACATAAGGGGAGAAATAAATGAAGATTCGCAAAACATGGGGAGCCGTCCTCGGTGCATCAGCACTTTTGGCGCTCGCCGCTTGTGGCGGTTCATCGGACTCGAACGGTTCTGATGAAGCAGCAACAGAAGATTCAGCTGCAGTAACAGCTGGCGAAGACATCACAATCGCAGTTATCACCCACGGTGATGACGGTGTGTTCTGGTCAGTTGCTCAAAAGGGCGCAGAGGCTGCAGGTAAGGCACTTGGCATCACAATGAATTACCAGGGTGCAAACAACAACGCACAAGATCAAGCACAAATGATCGAGCAAGCAGTGACTGACGGTGTCGACGGTATTGCCGTTTCACTTGCAGACCCGAAGGCACTCGAGGGTGCGCTCAAGAAAGTTGTTGATGCAGGCATTCCGTTGATCACTCTTAACTCAGGTTCAGATTTGTTCAAGGGTCTCGGTGCAATCACTCACGTCGGTCAAGACGAGACAATCGCCGGTCGTGGTGCTGGTGAGCGTTTGAAGGCTGCAGGCGGAACTGTGATGCTTTGCGCAAAGCAAGAGCAGAGCAACGTTGCGCTTGAAACTCGTTGCAACGCAGCAGCCGAGACATTCGGTGGCAAAGTTATCCAGATCACAACTTCGGGTGACGCAGACCGCGTTGCTCAGCAAGGTGAAATCAAGGCAGCGCTCGATGCAGATCCATCGATCAACGCATTCCTTGGTACTGGTCCTGTAATCGCAGTTGACGGCGCAAACGCAGCCGCTGAACTCGGTCGCACAATGCCAATCGGTGGTTTCGACCTCTCGACAGAAATTCTTGATTACATCAATCAAGACAAGTTGACTTTCACAATTGACCAGCAGCAATTCCTTCAGGGATACCTTGCTGTTGTATTCCTCTACCTCAACATCACAAACAAGAACACTGTTGGTGGCGGATTGCCAGTTATGACAGGTCCTGGATTTGTCGACAAGTCAAACGTTGTCGCAGTTCAAGAACTCGTTGGCAAGGGAACTCGCTAATTAGTTAGTTGTTCTAAACGAAAGTTGGTCCGCTCGCTCTGCAAAGGGTGAGCGGACCAACCCGTTTTGTTTTTTGAATTTGATCTTGAGTTAATTGAATTTGTGGGGGATGAGAGCGTGAGCGAAGTTGATGGCCTGACGCCAAGCGGTGATGAGAGAATCACCTATCGAGGGCCAATCAAGAGACTTTTGGTTTCGCCTGAAATCGGCGCGTTAATCGGCGCGGTAGTTGTTTGGGCATTTTTCTGGGGAAACGGTGACAAGTTCGGCACCGCAGGCAGCACGGCAAACTTCTTAGATGTTGCCGCACCGCTCGGCATCATGGCGGTGACGGTTGCTCTATTGATGATCGGCGGAGAATTCGACCTCTCTGCTGGTGTTATGACCGGCGCGAGCGGTGTGACCATCGCATTGATGGCTAAATATTTCACTGACGGTGGCATTTCACTTTGGGTATGTATACCCGCCGCATTTTTGTTGGCTGGCTGTGTGGGGTGGTGGAACGGCTTTTTAGTAAATCGAACCGGCTTGCCGAGTTTCATCGTGACGCTCGGATCGTTCTTTGTGATCAAGGGCGCCAACCTTGTTTTTTCGAAGCGAATCAACTCGTTGGTAAACGTCGCGGACGTCGATAAGGCGCACGGTTACCCATTTTTCAAGGCTTTGTTGGGTGGCGAGAACTCTTTTGGAGACATGAAGTATCGCGACGTCACATTCATCGTCGGTGGTTTGCTTTTTGGGGTGTTGATGATGCTTGGTTTCATGGAGCAGGCTCTGGTGCGCAGGACGAAGCGTTCGAATGGCGATTTTGCAGTTGCTCTAGTTGGTGTAGCCGCAGCAATTTTTGGCGTTATGACCCTTCATCGAACTGATTCGGTCAACGGAAACACGATTGCCGGAATTGTCGGCTTGGTGGGCACGGTTGTCGCAATCGTCTTTTATGCGCGTGCACGATTTGACGGACGTGAAATACTTGTCGGATCTTTGCCAGACGAATCAAAGAAGCTCTTGGTGTTGGGTTTGCTGGGCGTGATCGTTGCCAGTTATTCGGGGCAACTATTCGACCGCAACGAAGAGCGGGTAATGCTNNTTGCCACTGGTGTTGACAATTCGATCGTTTATTCGTGGTGATGTAGAACGTCGAGGTCGTGTCGTTGCCGGGCTGATTGTTCGCCTGCCGATTATTTGTTTGGTCTCGTTGATCGGCATCGTCTCGTTGTTTCAATTGACGACGGTGCAGGCGGTTCGCGCGGTGTTGATAACCGTCGCCGGTACGGGTGCGGCGACATGTTTCTATCAAGCCCGTCGTGCCGCCGGAAAGTCATCGACCAAGTGGTTCATCAATATTGGCGTGCTGATGACTGTCGCATTCGTGTTCGTCGCGTTTGCGCTTCGCGCCGACTCGAGTGCCCCGAGATTTAGGGGTGGTATTTTTACCAGTTTGCTAGTCGCAGCAACTCTTGCTTTAGCGACGACGTTCGTTGAAGCAGCACACAAAACTCGCACCAAAGCTGACGAAGCGGCCGACAATTTGGGCCGACGCATGGTCGTGCTCGGCGTGGTTATAGGTGCAATTGCATTGGCTGTGAGGCTCTTGCTCTCGGACGGAGTGTTTCGAATGTCTGTTTTCTGGTGGATGTTCTTCACGGCGGTGGGTGCGTTTGTTCTGACGAAAACTAAATATGGCAACTGGATTTTCGCCGTCGGCGGCAACAAAGATGCTGCGCGTGCCACTGGTGTGCCGGCAGACAAGGTGAAGACTGCTCTGTTCATGGCGACGTCGCTGATGGGAGCATTCGTAGGGGCGATGATTTTGATGCGCCTCAACTCGGTGCAAGCCCAACAGGGTGACGGTCAAGAATTTGAATACATCATCGCGGCGGTTGTGGGCGGCAACTTGATGACTGGTGGATACGGGTCGGTCGTGGGTGCCTCTCTTGGCGCATTGATTATGGCGGTGTCGAAGAACGGTATTCCTGCGGCTCAATGGAACCAAGATGGTCGGTTTATTTTCTTGGGTGCGGTTTTGTTGGTCGCCGTTCTGGTCAACAACTATGTACGAAAGAAAGCGAACGAACAAC
>DOHD01000120.1:2073-5798 GCA_003535455.1 Acidimicrobium sp. | reverse complement strand
ACTGGTTTCGGAGGTCGAGACATCGTGCGACAAAAAGCAACCGAAGCAATCGACAGCGATGACTTGCGTTGGGCATGCGAACTTAGTTCGTGGCTGGTTAACAGCACCGAAGTTGAAGACCTCGACAAACTCTTGCTGGCTAAGACGCTTCGGCTCATCGCCCAACGTACAACTGCCGCCAACATTCGAAACTGGTGTCTTGCGCGCGCTAGACACCTTGACGGCACTTTTGACCTCACGCGATTCAATCAACATCGATTGTCGCGCAAACAGATTTTGTCGTCAACAAGCGAAAATCTAGTCAGCATTTNNACATTTGATTTGTCCAGATTTAAGCAGCATCGACTGTCGCGTAAACAAATTTTGGCTTCCACAAATGAAACTGCGGTCAGCATTTTGCGAGTACTTCTCGCACCTGAACGCGCATCTGAAATTGACACTCACATTTGTTTTAGTTTTACTGATCGTCAGCAAACTGGCTTGCACATCAGAAACTGCGTCGCCTGCCCAACTGACGGCAACGGCAGCGACATCACAGTTAAATGCAACATCGAGACATGGGCCGACATTTTGGCTGGCGATCTTGCACTTTCGGTTGCGCTTAGCCAAAATAAACTGACCGTCAAAGGCGACACGCATGAGTTAAAGCATGCACTTCAAGTATTTGATATCAAAAATTTGCAGTCATGACAAAACTTCCACACTCAACCCCAAAATTCGAAGGCGAAATTGCCAAGACAATTCCTGAGTCAACACCGAGAAAGTTAACTAATCCCCAAGCGCCGCAAAATGCGCCGAACATCTTGCTGATAATGCTCGACGATGTGGGGTTCGGCTCATTTGCAAACTTTGGCGGACCAGTCGATACGCCCGGTCTTGACAAAGTCGCAAAATGTGGTCTGATTTACAACCAATTTCATACAACGGCTCTTTGCTCGCCAACTCGTGCTGCCCTATTAACGGGCCGCAACCATCACTCAGTTCACATGGGCGGCATCACCGAAATAGCCAACTCGTTTCCCGGCTATGACAGCGCAATCCCACCCGAGTCAGCAACAGTTGCTCAGGTTCTGCGGATGTCTGGCTATAGCACGGCATGTTTCGGTAAATGGCATTTAACACCATCGTGGGAGCAAAGCCCCGCGGGGCCGTTTGATCGATGGCCAACTGGTCTCGGTTTCGATCGCTTCTACGGCATCATGGGCGCCGAGTCTTCGCAATATGAGCCACCCGTATACGACCAGACAACACCGATCTCACCACACCTCGATAATCCCAATTATCACTTGACCGAAGATCTTGCCGACCAAGCAATCAATTGGATGCACCGTCAAAAAGCCTCTTCACCAAACAAACCCTTCTTCTGTTACTTCTCAACTCCCGCAGTTCACGCACCACATCATGTGCCCAACGAATGGATCGAAAAATATAAAGGCAAATTCGATGGCGGCTGGGACAAACTCCGTGACGAGATTTATCAGCGCCAATTAAAACTCGGTGTCATTCCACCCGACACTGCATTGACAACTCGACCCGAGCAAATCCCGTCATGGGATGACTATCCAGAGCGTTACCGACCGATCGCCAGAAAACTAATGGAAATATTCGCCGGCTTTCTCGCCCACACAGATGCGCAAATCAAACGAGTGATCGACGCATTAGATGAACTTGATATCGCCGATAACACTTTGGTTATTTACATCACGGGCGACAACGGCGCATCTGCAGAGGGCACAATTCACGGCGCATGGAGTGCGCCGTCGTTTCAGAACGGCGTACCCGAAGATCCCGAGTGGCTTCTCGAACACATCGACGATTTCGGCACGGCGAAATGCGAAAACCACTTCAATGTCGGTTGGGCATGGGCGCTCGACTCACCATTTCAGTGGATGAAACAAGTTGCGTCTCACTTTGGTGGCACGCGCAATGCTCTAGCAATTTCGTGGCCGAAACAAATTGAAGCAAGCAACGAATTGCGCTCGCAATTTCACCATGTCATCGATATTGCGCCAACGATTTACGAAGTTGCAGGCATAACCCCACCAGATTTCGTCAATGGCATCGAACAAATGCCGATACATGGCACTTCGATGAAATATTCGTTTAATAATGCGAGCGCAGCTAGCACTCATAAATCGCAGTATTTCGAGATCTTGGGCAACCGCGCCATCTACGACAATGGTTGGATCGCATCATGTTTTCACGGTCGATTGCCATGGATTCGTCTGCAGGGTTTCGAGTTTGACGGACCACAAGAACGCTGGGAGCTCTACAACATCGAAAATGACTTCTCGCAGGCGGTAGATCTTGCAGCCGAGCAGCCAGAAAAACTCAAACATCTTCAAGAATTGTTTGATCAACACGCCAATCAATACGGCATTTACCCGCTTCGCGACCCAGGCTCACCGCGACATGGCGAGTTCTCTGTCCCCCACTCGTTAGCCGGGTTCACCAAAATCAGATACACGACAGCGCATACCCGCATGCCCGAGAGTTCTGTATTGAATTTAAAGAACTGCTCGTATCGCATCAGCGCAGAAATCGAAATCACCAGCAAATCAAATCACGGCGTTATCGCATGTCAGGGCGGCAACATGGCTGGTTGGTCGCTATATCTTGACGACAAAACACGACCGATCTTTCATTACAACTGGTTCGGACACGAGCACACTTCGTTCGCGGGCGTCGAACCACTTGGCATTGACAAACATTTGATTGAAGTCTCATTTGCCTATGACGGCGGCTTTGGCGCAGGTGGTGTTGTTTTGATGCGAGTTAACAAGTCTGAAGTTGCAATAGGCCGAATCGAAAAAACTGTGCCACTTGTTTTCTCGATGAGCGGCGAAACTTTCGATGTTGGCATCGATACGGGTTCACCAGTTGGTCCTTATCCACACGATTATGAGTGCACGGCAAAAATATTTGGTGTAACTCTCGAAAAGCTAGATGAACCACAAAAAGACGTTCAAGAAAAAATGCGCGTAGGTGAATTTCGCGCGAGTCTCAGCACGCAATAAGAACTAAGACGCTGTGAGCTCGAGGCGCTTGCGCACTGCGTCGCGAACTTGGGCGTCAAAACTTCGCACATGAGCCGCCGAAAGTTTGTAGACGAGTTCGCTGTCGCCAGATTCGAGCGCATCAAGAATCTCGTCGTGTTCGTCGAGAGCGTGACCCATGTCGGCAACATCTGACAGATACATGTGCCACAGCCGATCGCTTTGTGCATACAAAACATCGAGCGTGTCAGTTAGAAAGCGATTACCTGCCGCTTCCCAAACAATCTCGTGACATTGCGCGTCGAATTGAATTTGGTCTTGCGCCGTTTTCGCACTTTTCTTTGCTTTGTCCAAAACTTTTCGCATTTGTTGCCAATGTTCGCCAGTGCCACGTTCACATGCCAAACGCGCCACATAGGGTTCAAGAATTGCGCGAGTTTCATACAGCGTCGACAATTCGGCAATTTCAATGTTTGAAACGATCATTCCCCTACGCGGAATCACGACCAAGAACTGATCGCGGGCCAAGCGCTGCAATGCCTCGCGAATCGGGGTTCGACCAATTTCAAGTTGCTCTTGCAACTCGTCTTCGCGAACGACCGCCCCAGGAGTCAATTCAAGGCGCACGATCATGCCGCGAATCAGCCGATACGCCTGCTCACTCAAAGACTCTTTAGCCATTTGGTTTTAATCCTACACGTCTGATATCGTGATGATATATCACCAAAT
>DOHD01000120.1:652-1950 GCA_003535455.1 Acidimicrobium sp. | reverse complement strand
GACAAAGGTCCGTTGCCAAACCCAGGTGGCTCGACTGGTCACGCATCGAACTTTATTTTTCCGACTGACCACAACAAAGAGATGGCTTTGTTGACCCTCGCCTCTCAACAGCAATACATCGAGCTCGGCATGAACAACACATGCGGCGGCATCGAGGTTGCTCGCAATCCAGAGCGTCTCGAAGAATTTAATCGTCGTATGACCTCGGCAAAATCTTGGGGCATCGACGCAAAACTTCTTTCACCTGCCGAGGTCAAAGAACTCGTGCCGTTCATCAACGAAAAAATTATTTTGGGTGGCTACTACACGCCGAGCGTCTCTGTTGTTGACTCGCTGCAGACCGGCACGCTCATGCGTGAGAGCGCCGTCAAAGCAGGCCACCTGAGCGTTTATGCCAACACAGAAGTTCTCGACCTTGAAGTTGAAAACGGCGTGATCAAAGCCGTAGTCACGAACAAAGGTCGAATCGAAGCCGAATATGTGGTCATTGCATGCGGCGTGTGGAGCCCGCGCATCGCCGAAATGGCGGGGGCGAAGATTCCGTTGACACCAGCAGTGCACCAAATGGCCGATGTCGGCCCAATTGATATTTTGCAAAAGTCAAATGCCGAAGTTGCTTACCCGATCATTCGCGACATGGACACTTTCTGTTACGAACGACAGACAGCAGGCTCAATGGAAGTCGGTAGTTATGCGCACCGTGCGATTTTCATGCACCCAAACGACATTCCATCGAATGAAGCGTCGGCGCTCTCGCCCACCGAGTTGCCTCTCACTCAAGATGATTTTGATCCGCAAATGGAGCAAGCAATCGAGTTGATGGACATGCTCGGTGACGCCGAAATCAAATATGCGATCAACGGTTTGCTCTCGTTGACGCCAGATGCAATGCCCGTGCTTGGCGAAACGGTCGAAGTAAAAAACCTCTGGTCGGCGGCCGCAGTCTGGATCAAAGAAGGCCCTGGCATCGCACAACTCGTTGCCGAATGGATGACATACGGCTATCCGCATCTTTGCGACCCGCACTCATCAGATATTTCACGTTTCTATCCTCACGAAAAAACAGAACACCATATTTATGCGCGTTGCGACGAACACTTCAACAAAACTTATGGCATCGTTCACCCTCGCGAACAATGGGCGACGCAACGAAACATGCGACGCAGCCCGTTCTACCCGCGCGAAGAAGCGGCGGGTGCGACATTCTTTGATGCCCGCGGTTGGGAGCGCCCACAGTGGTTTGCATCAAACGAGAAACTGATCAACAAATTTAAGGGCGCATGCGAGCCTCGCCCACA
>DOHD01000120.1:0-575 GCA_003535455.1 Acidimicrobium sp. | reverse complement strand
GAGTTTGATTTCACCGGCCCAGGCGTAGTCAAATATCTGCAGTACATGTGCGTCAACAACGTCGATGTACCTGTTGGTCGTTCGGTTTATACGCCGTTGCTCACCCCTGGTGGCGGGTTCCGTGGTGACCTAACAATCATGCGCCTTGCCGACCAACATTTCCGAGTAATCACCGGCGCCTTTGACGGTGGTCGTGACAAATATTGGTTCTCAAAATTCATGCCGCAAGACGGCTCGGTGACATTCACCGATATGTCGAGTGCACTTTGCACAATCGGTGTGTGGGGACCAAACGCAGAAAAGACAATGGCCAAGGCGACGCAAAACATCAACGCCGATGGCAAACTCGTGCCATTCGATGTATCGCAAAAGAACTTTCCATATGGCTCGGTTCGAGAAGTGCTTATCGATGGCGTACCAGCCATGATGTTCAGAATTTCTTACGTCGGAGAAAATGGTTGGGAGGTCTACACAAAAATGGAACACGGCCTGCGCATGTGGGACTCGATCGCCAAAGCTGGTGAAGAGTTCGGCATTATCCCAGTTGGTATGGGCGTTTACGCCGTTACTGGTCG
>DOHD01000082.1 GCA_003535455.1 Acidimicrobium sp. | reverse complement strand
GTGCCCTTGAAGTAGTCGATGGTCGCTTGCACCTCGAGCGCGTTGCCGGCAACAGATGCAAGCGGCTGATCCATGTCGGTGACGATCGCGCGACAGCGCAGACCGTCACCATTTGCAACTTCGGTGATCGTTTTCGCGAGCCTGCGAGAAGTCTCGAGGGTCTTCATGAATGCGCCGCTGCCGGTTTTTACATCCATCACAAGAACATCGAGTCCGGCGGCGAGTTTTTTGGACAGAATCGACGCACAAATCAACGGGATACTTTCGACGGTGCCGGTGACGTCGCGAATTTTGTAGAGTCGCCTGTCTGCGGGTGCGAGATCATCGGTTTGACCGATTATCGCGCAACCGTTTTTGCCGACGATTTCTTGAAATCTTTCGCGTGAAGGTGATGTCGTATAACCCGGAATCGCTTCGACCTTGTCGCAAGTGCCGCCGGTGTGGCCAAGGCCGCGACCAGAAATCATCGGCACAAATGCGCCACATGCTGCAAGCATCGGTGCAAGCATCAGGCTCACGGTGTCGCCGACACCGCCGGTGGAATGTTTGTCGACGATCGGACCATCGAGCCGCCAATTCAACGTGACGCCACTGCGACGCATCGCATCTGTGAGTTGAATCGTTTCAGACACGTTCATGCCGCGAATCGTGATCGCCATTGCCAGTGCGCCAACTTGGGCATCGCTGAAAGAGAGGTCGGTTATGCCAGTTACAAATTGGTCGATGATGGCATCTGAAAAAGTTTTGTCGTCGCGCTTGAGGGCAATTATTTCGGCGGCGGTCAATTGATTGATGTTTGTCGAAGTGTCGCTCATAGCCGAGGGGTTTAAGATAAGTCTATGGTGATTGACGAATTGAGGGCCGCGCTCGGAGAAAAAGTGTCGGTCAACGAAACGATTCGTGAACATCATTCGAAAGACGAAAGTTTTCACACGCCGACGTTGCCCGAAGCCGTTGTGTTCGCGACAAGCACGCAAGATGTGGCGACGACATTGAGAATTTGTAATGCGAACCTAACGCCCGTTGTCGCGTGGGGTGCGGGCACGTCGCTTGAAGGCAATAGCACGCCCGTGCGAGGTGGCGTTTCGCTCGATCTTTCGCAGATGGACAAAATTTTGCGCGTCAGCAGTGAAGATTTGGATTGCACGATTCAACCAGGCGTGCGTCGCAAACAACTGAACGAATATTTGTCGCGACATGGATTGTTCTTTCCAGTTGATCCGGGTGCCGACGCGACATTGGGCGGTATGGCATCTACTGGGGCGTCGGGAACAACGACAGTTAAATACGGTGCAATGAAACAACTCGTGATGAGCCTCACGGTCGTAACAGCCAATGGCGAGATAATCACGACGTCGCGTCGCGCACGAAAAACTTCTGCGGGCTATGACTTGACGCATTTGTTCGTCGGCTCAGAGGGCACGCTTGGCGTGATCACCGAGTTGACTTTGCGCGTATTTGGCATCCCCGAGGTGATTGCTGCGGCAACGATGCAATTCGACAGCGTGCGCGACGCAATCGACGGAGTGATTGAAGCAATTCAGCTCAATGTTGGGGTTGCGCGCATTGAATTAGTCGACCGCGAGGCAGTTGTCGCCGTTAATCGTTATTCGGGCACCGAGTTGCCGAACAAAGATTTGTTGTTGCTCGAGTTTCATGGTTCGGCTGAGTCGACGGCGATCGATATTGCAGCAGCGCGTGAGGTGCTCGAGCGACATGGTGGTCAAGGCTTTAAACAGACGACTGACGAAGCCGAGCGACGAAAGTTGTGGCAGGCGCGACATGATGCCGGTTTGGCATGCCGTTCGCACCAACCAGGTGGGCGAATCTTTTCGACAGATGTTTGTGTGCCGATATCGCGTTTGTCTGAGTGCATCGAGCAGACTCAAAAAGATTTGGCTGAATCAAAGATTTATGGGCCGTTGGTTGGTCATGTCGGTGACGGAAACTTTCATGTTTTGTTGACTGCCGACCCGAATGACCATGAGGCAATCGAGCGACTTGAACAGTTTCATACGCGACTTGTAAAACGGGCGCTGAGCCTCGAGGGCACATGCACGGGCGAGCACGGCATCGGTGTTGGCAAGATCGACTATTTGGTCAGCGAACTTGGGCGTGAAGCGGTAGATGTGATGGCGATTATCAAAGCGGCGCTCGACCCGAATTGCATTATGAACCCGGGCAAAGTAATCGCCGAAACGATCGCCGTATAGTCGCGCCATAGAATGTTGCCATGAGCAAAACAGATTTTGTGATGTACAGCACGCAGTGGTGCGGCTATTGCAAGCGACTTAAGTCAATGTTGAACGCAGACGGCATCGCATTTACTGAAATTGATCTCGAGCAAGACCCAGATGCCGCGGCGATTGTCGAACGAGTGAACAACGGCAATCAGACCGTGCCGACGCTCGTATTTTCTGATGGTGAGTCGATGACCAACCCGTCGGTGGCAAAAGTAAAAGAAAAGTTGGCGTCGCTCGCTGCGAGTTAGTTCGTGGCGCGATTTGACGCCAAATTATCAGTTGTCGAGTTAATTGTTGCGGGGCCCGGGAATAACGACCGGACCAGTGTCGTCGTTGACCCGAATGACATCGATTTTGTGTTCGTAGATCGCGGTGAGCGTTTCTGCTGTGAGAGTTTCGCGTGGTGTGCCGGCGGCGATTTGACGACCGTTTTGCAACAAAATGACGCGGTCAGCAAACGACATCGCAACATTGAGGTCGTGAAACACGGCGATTACGGTGCGGCCTTCGTCGACAAGTGAGCGCACGATTCGCATAAGTTTTTCTTGCTGACCAATATCTAGAACGGCTGTTGGTTCATCGAGCAACATCAACTGCGTGTCTTGTGCGAGAATTCGCGCCATTGAAACGCGTGCCTGTTCGCCGATTGAAAGCGTGCGATAAAGACGATTGCGCATTTCAGCAACGCCGAGTCGTTGCATTGCGTTCTCGACGAGATCTTGGTCGTTGGTGCCGAGTTTTGGTCCACGGCCCATTTCGACGACTTCGCCAACCGTATACGGAAACGAAACAGTGACTCGCTGTGGCAGAACCGCACGTA
>DOHD01000087.1:2338-7348 GCA_003535455.1 Acidimicrobium sp. | reverse complement strand
CCCCATCTTCTTTTCAAGTTGTGCAACATGCGTCGCCATTTCTTTGTCAAGCGATTTTGGCCAGCCGCCCTTCATATAAGCGCGACATGCATCGGTCGTCACAGTGAAACCGTGTGGCACGGGCAACTTCAACACGCTCATCATTTCGGCGAGGTTCGCACCCTTACCGCCGAGCAAATCTTTCATGCTCATTGGTGCGCGACGGTGTTTGTGATCGAATGCGAAGATAAAAGGCATATCGCAGTTTATGCGCCAATCTCAATCGAACGGCTGTCTGCCGAACGCTTGATCAATGCCAACGCAAACTCTTGGCAAACACTCGTATAAATGCCGATGTCTTCGCCGTTCAACACCACCGGCTCGCCCGCTCGCGCGCCAGTGTCTGCATGTATCAATCGCAATTGTCGTGGCGCAGTCGCTCCGCGCGAGTCCATCCGCTCGACTAACTCTTGCCCCGGATAACAACCTTTCGTGAAACTCACAGCACAATCGGTCAAACCAGTTTCGGCCGGCATCGAGTCGCTCGTCATATCGACACCCATCGTCGGCCACTTCGCCTGCACTCGCGCAAACTCAAAATCTGGCTCATCGCCGCGCCGTAATTTGCCGGCGACAAAATCGCTCGCCAGAAAATCAACCGCAAAATCTTTTTCGCGCCACGCCGACAACGCCGAGTCGTGCGACAAATACTCGGCAAATTCAATTGCGGACAAACCCCTCACAGCCACGAACCCCCGCGCCTCACTCGAGATTTCACATTTAATGCGAATCTTGAACCGCAAAAGTCGAGCAACCGAAATTTCACCAAAACCAGCGTCACAATCTAAAACAAATTTTGATTCAGACTCGCAACGCACACGCAGCAGCGACGTGATCTTGCCCGTCGGCTCAAGCAACAAGCTGTAACGCGACTCGCCAATTTTCAGCGAAGAAACATCGTTTGCCAATTGCGAATGCAAAAACTTTCGCGCGTCGACGCCCTCGACAGTTAAAACGTCGCGCGTCTGCTCAAAATAAAAACCCGTCATTTTGCGCGCTCCGCACTGGTCAATCGTGCCTGGTCGCTAGCCAACTTTCGTGCAATTGTCATTCGACGCGCCGCCGGTATCGCCGCAATAAGTGCTGCTGCTTTGTTGCGACACTCAAGGTTTTCTTCGCGAGCGACGCTGTCGGCAACTATGCCCGCACCCGCCTGCAAAGTCGCCCCGTGGGCGCCGACAAACATTGTTCGAATCGCAATCGCAGTGTCGAGGTTGCCAGAAAAATCTACGTAACCAACAACACCTGCATACGGTCCACGCTTTGTCGGTTCAAGCGCGTCGATAATTTGCATCGCCCGCACCTTTGGCGCGCCACTCACCGTGCCCGCGGGCAAAGTCGCCCGCAACACATCAACTGGCCCGAGCCCGGCACGCAAAGTGCCCGAGACCTGCGAAGTCAAGTGCATTACGTGGCTATATCGCTCTAAGGTCATGAACTCGTCGACGTTCATCGAGCCGAATTCGGCCACGCGACCAACATCATTTCGTGCCAAATCGACGAGCATCACATGCTCGGCGCGCTCTTTCGGGTTCTCTTTTAATTCACCCGCCAACTTTCGATCTTGTTCGTCATCTACTCCGCGTTTGCGAGTGCCGGCAATCGGACGACTCACAACTCGACCATTGCGCAGTTGCACCATCGGTTCGGGCGAAGAGCCGACGATCGTCACATCTTCGTGCTTCAAGTAATACATGTACGGGCTCGGGTTGATTTGACGCAACACGCGATAAACATCAAACGGGTCGGCGTCAAGTTGCACGTCAAATCGCTGCGACAACACGACTTGAAAAATGTCGCCGGCACGAATGTGATCTTTGGCGACTTCAACGGCACGCTCATACGTCGCATCGGGCATCGACGACTCGACTTTGAGCGTGTCGTCGCGCAACGGTGGTTCGACTGGCGTGTGCACGATCGGTCGAGACAAATCTTCGACACCTTTATATACGCGCTTAATCGCCGCGTCATAGGCCGCATCTCGCGCCGCGGCATCAAGCCCGGCGACCGGCACGCTTTCAATCATGTAGCAACGCTGACGCCAATGATCGAACGCCGCCAGCGAACCGATCATGCTCATCACAGCATCAGGCATGTTGCGATCTTCAGGCGGAGTATTCGGCAAGTTTTCAATTTCGCGCACGATGTCGTAGCCAAGAAAACCCATCAAGCCGCCTTGCAACGGTGGCAAATCTTTATGCAACGGCGCACGATAAGTCGCGAGCAACGATTCGATCGCCGCCAAGATTCCCTTGTCGCGGGGCATATCGCTCGGCACATTGCCAGACGTTGTGATCTTGCCGTCTCGCAACACCAGCGTCGCCACGGGGTCTCGACCAACAAACGAAAACCGACTCCATCGTTCGCCGTGTTCGACAGACTCAAGCAAAAACCCTGGCTTGTCTCCGACGAGTTTGATGTAGGCCGAAACAGGTGTCTCGACGTCTGCCAAGACTTCGGCCCACACGGGTATCACTGTGTTGTCGCCCGCAAGTGCATGAAACTCTTGTCGAGTCGGCGAAATTTTCATCTAAATTATTTTGCAGGCGCTACGGCAACGCAACTGTTGACGAAATTTTCTAAAATCTGCAAACCTTCTGCAGCCGATTTTTCAGGATGAAACTGCGTCGCAAAAATATTTCTCACGCGCACGGCGGCCAACAATTCACTTCCATAACTACAAGTCGCCGCAATCACCGACTGGTCGTGTGCCACAGCCGACAATGAGTGCACAAAATACATCCACGGATTCTCGCTCAAACCTGCGAACAGAACATCGTGATTTTTTATGTTGAGCCGATTCCATTGCATTTGCGGTCGTTGCACACCTTCGGGCAACCATTTGATTTCGCCGCCGACAATGCCCAAGCCGGCGACGCCAGGGCTTTCTTCGCTTTTATCAAAAAGCATCTGCATACCAACACAGATACCCAAAAATGGTCTGCCTGAATCGATCGCGTCGTGAACGCTGTCTTCAAGATCTGCTTCGCGAAGCGCCGTCATGCATGCACCAAAGTTGCCGACACCCGGCAAAACGACTGCGTGCGCTTCGGCAATCAGCTTTTTGTCGTTGGTCAATTGCGCATCGGCACCAACAAATTGCAGTCCTTTTTGCGCTGATCGCAAATTGCCAATGCCGTAGTCAAGCACCGCAATCAGCGGTTTGTTTGCGCTTGNNACGCTCAGCGCGTTCGCGCTGCGCGTTGCAACAATCGCGTGGCGCTTATTAGTCCGCGCTCGGCCTCGTAGATCGCCATCAGCAAACCATCATCAGTTTCTGGTTTCTTTGCGTCGTAAGTTGCCAGTCGTAGCGACTCGGCAAGCGCAACAATTCTCTCTCGACATCGCTCGACATTTTCTGCCAATGCGGCCAACTCAGCCAACGCACTCGTTCGATTCGGCGACTCGCTCACTTCTTTCTCGCTTTCGTTTTCTTAACTGGCTTCTTTGTCGACTTCTTCGTCGCGGCTTTACCCGTCGCGGCCTTATGCGCCAATTTTTTCGTCGCCGTTTTACCCGTCAACTTTTTCGTCGGCAGTGTCGAACTCGGGCAAAGCGACTCAAGCAAACACTCTTCGCATCGCGGTTTGCGCGCATCACAAACACGGCGACCATGCAAAATCAAACGCAAACTAAATTCACCCCATTCTTCAGGCGGCAACATCGCGTTCAACTCATATTCAACTTTCACTGCGTCATCAAGTTTCGTCAAACCCAAGCGTCGTGAAAGTCGCCCAACATGCGTATCGACAGGCAATCCCGGCAAGCCAAACACGACGCTACGCAAAACATTGGCTGTCTTTCGACCCACGCCAGGCAGAGTCACCAGATCTTCGATCTCGCGAGGCACTTCGCCCCCAAATCGTGTCATCACTTGGCTCGCCATGCCGATCAAGTTTTTTGCTTTCGTCTGATAAAAACCTGTTGACCGCACCAGTTGCTCGACATGTGCAGCATCGGCGACGGCGAGTTTCGCTGGTGTCGGATACGCATCAAACAGCGCCGGCGTCACCATATTGACACGCACATCCGTGCACTGCGCCGAAAGAATCGTCGCCGCCAACAACTGAAACGCCGACTCGTGGGTCAGTTCACAAATTGCCACCGGATACTCGCTCTTCAACAAACGCAACACTTCGGTTGCACGCTTGGAGATTTCTGTTTTCTTCGCGCTCATCAAGACGCAACACTACACAGCACGGCACGCAAGATAGATAGCCTAAAGTCATGGTCAAGTTCGAAATCAAGCGAAACATGACCCCGCAAAACATCGCCGAAGTTACACAACTTCTCGACGCAGTTGAAAAAGCCGACAATCGCAAACCACTCAACGACCACGCATGGATAGATCTGCGACAAGGTGGTCGTCCAGGCTTCGCGGGCTTGATCGCTCGCCATCAGCAGACAGCCGAACCAATCGCCTATTGCCAAATTTCTCGTGGCAACGAATCATGGGCGCTCGACTTGGTCGTCGATCCGCTGCATCGAGGCGAAACAACCGAAATCGGCACGGCATTGCTTTCTGAAGCAACAAAAATTATCGCCGAAGAGGGTGGCGGACATGTGCATTGGTGGGTTTCAAGTGCGACCGCCGAACACGACGCGCTCGCTAAAAATCTCGGCTTGAAATTTGGTCGCACACTTTTGCAAATGCAGGTTTCGCTTCCGCTACCCGAAAATCTTCTCGTCGCAACCAAAGAAGTTTCGACACAGAGTTTTCGAGTTGGCGTCGACGACGATGCTTGGCTCTCGGTCAACAACCGCGCTTTCAGCGATCATCCAGAACAAGGAGGTTGGACAAAACAACTTCTGCATTCTCGAATTTCAGAAAAATGGTTCGATCCACGAGGCTTCTTGCTTTATTTTTCAACCGACAACAACGAACCAAACCTTGCCGCTTTCTGCTGGACCAAAATCGATCGCGATATTGATCCGCATGTTGGCGAGATTTATGCCATTGCCGTTGATCCG
>DOHD01000087.1:360-2291 GCA_003535455.1 Acidimicrobium sp. | reverse complement strand
ATGCTGTTCGTCGACAAAGACAACACCGCGGCAATTGCCACTTATACGAAACTTGGTTTCACTATTCACCATCAAGAACAGGCATTCGTCGGCGACATAGTTTCGTGAAGTTTGCGACATTTTTTTGTCATAGTTTCGTGCCAGAACAAACCTGACATATATCGCAACGAATACACTGAGAGCCATGACAGACACACTTTTGCCGCGTTGGTCGGTTGCCGATGTCCATGAATCGTTCACGGCCCGCTCTTTTACCGACGCCATGGAGCGAACCGGCGCCAATGTCGCTCGCCTCGAGGCGCAATTCGAAGAACACAACATCCGTGCTGGCAAACCGCACAAACCCTCGAAACAAGAGGGCGAAATCGCCAACACCGTCATCGGCGCGATGAACGAGACGATCAAAGAATCCGAAATTCTTGGCTCTTATGTTTATGCAACTGTCAGCACCAACACGCGCGAAGAAACGGCGCAAGGTCTGCTCAGCGAACTCGAAGTTATCGACTCGCGGCTTTCGCCACTTCTCGCTCGTTTCGCNNCCACTTCAAAGGTTGCAAGCGCGAGCAGAACATCAAATGAGCGAAACCGAAGAAGGTTTCTATGCCGAACTTTCGACGACTGGTTCTTCGGCATGGTCGCGCCTGCAAGGTGACATCACTTCGCAACTGACAGTTGAAGTTGATCTGCCTGAGGGCAAAAAAACTTTGCCGATCACCGCTGTGCGTGGCATGTCGACTCATTCAGATTTGCGCGTTCGCAAAGCCGCTTACGACGCCGAGATGCGCGCGTGGCCGACGGTCGCAACATCGTGTGCCGCGGCAATGAACTCGATCAAAGGCGAAGCCAACGCGGTCAATCGCCGTCGTCATTGGGCATCGCCGCTTGACGCATCGCTCTACGCCAACAGCGTCAGTCGCAAAACTTTTGATGCCATGCAAAGCGCCGTCACCGCATCGCTCCCCGACTTTCGTCGTTGGATGAACATTCGAGCAAAATTACACGGCGACAAAAATGGTCTGTCGTGGTGGAACCTCTTCGCGCCACTCAATGTCGCCCCCAGCCAAATTTCATGGGATCAAGGCGTGCAACTCGTGCGCGGTGCATTCGCCGCATATAGCGACAACTTGGCCGGTCTCGTCGATCGATCACTTGCCGAAAAATGGATCGACGCCGAGCCGCGCGAGGGCAAAGTTGGCGGTGCATTTTGTATGTCGTTCGTCGATGACCGATCGCTGGTACTTCTCAATTGGTCGGGCAGCGTCGACTCGGCGCAAACAACCGCGCACGAACTTGGTCACGCCTATCACAACACACAGTTGGCAGACCGCACGCCGTTGCAAAAACGTTTGCCGATGGCGCTTGCCGAGACAGCGAGCATCTTTTGTGAAACTCTCGTCGTTGAAGAGGGTTTATCGCGACTCTCAGGCGACGAACGACTTGCTTTGCTCGACACCGATCTCGGTGGCGCCAATCAGGTTGTCGTCGACATTCACAGTCGCTTTTTGTTTGAAACCGAAGTTTTCGCTCGCCGACAACGTCGCACGCTCGGGGTCAGCGAACTCAACGAGATGATGCTCGGTGCCCAGGCTTCGGCATATGGCAGCGGCATCGATCAGTCGACGGCTCATCCACATATGTGGGTTCTAAAGCCGCACTATTACGGCAGTCATTTCTATAACTGGCCCTACACGTATGGCTTGTTGTTCGGTCTCGGCCTTTACGCCCAATACAGTCGTGACCCAGAGCGTTTTCGCAGTGGCTACGACACCGTTCTTTCACGCGCCGGCATGGACACCGCCGAAGAACTCGGTCGTGCATTCAACATCGATGTCAGTGACGAAGCATTTTGGACAGCAAGTCTCGATGTGCTGCGTGCCCGCATGATCGATTACGAAGCCCTCGCCCAAAAGCACCTCAAATAAAGTGAGCGA
>DOHD01000087.1:0-165 GCA_003535455.1 Acidimicrobium sp. | reverse complement strand
TCGTGACATCGCGCGACAGCGACCGTGGCGGCACCACAAAATTTCTCTGGCAACTCAAAAACGGACAACACAAAATCGAATCTGTCTTGATGCATTATCAAGATCGTGCGACAGTTTGCGTCAGCACACAAGCAGGTTGCGCCATGGCTTGTGGTTTTTGCGCCA
>DOHD01000070.1:3261-4346 GCA_003535455.1 Acidimicrobium sp. | reverse complement strand
TCATTCAACCACGCTTTTCAATCGTTAATTGAATAAAGCCTAAGCGATTTGGGCTTTGATTAATTCGCGAATTTCGGGTGGCATGAAGTTGTTTTCTTGGGTGGTGTCGGCCTCGACAAGTTCGACGAGTTTGTTGGCGACGTCGATTGGGTCGAGTTGATTGGTCGTCACCATCGTGCCGATCGCGCGCAACATATCTGTCGCTGGTGCGCTAATCGAGCCGGCACCAAACCACTCCCACATTGAGGCGGCCATTCGGTCGTTGAAGCCCGTGTTGTATGGCCCGGGGTTGATCAGCGTCACGTCGATGCCCGCAGCGGCGAGTTCGGCGCGCATCGCCTTGCCCATCGCTTCGAGTGCGTGTTTGGTCATGGCATACGGACCAAAAGACGGTCCGGCCAAAACCCCCGCGATCGACGAAACAATTATCACCCGACCACTGCCTCGCGCCGCCATTTTGGGCAACAGCGCCTGTGTGATGGCGAGTGTGCCAAAGACATTAACTTCGAACAAATGTCGCACTCGAGCGATCGGCACGTCTGCCATCGGGCCAGTCTGACCGGCACCAGCGTTATTGATCAAGACATCGACTTCAAACTTGCTGGCAGCAGCGACATCGCTTGCCAAAGTGATATCGAGCTTCACGACTTCAAGCTGTGGTGCCTCGCCATGCAAGGCGTCGGCCTGCGATTGTGTCTCGGTAGTAGCGATAACTTTGTGCCCGCGCGCGGCTAGTGCCAGCGCGGTCGCCTTGCCAAAACCCGAACCAGCGCCAGTGATTAAAACCGTCTTGGACATTTGATCTCCAATATTTCGTCGAATTGTCTGTGGTGAGACTAGTTCGCATAAGGTTAGGTCATGACGCTCGGACTGATCATCAACCGCAACGGCCAGACTTCAGATGTCGAAATCTCACAGAATTTCGGCGAGTTTTCAATTGCAAAATCTGAATTAGAAAAGTTCACAGGTTGGCAACTCAAACCTCAGGGTCTTTGTATCGACGAAATCTGTGTGCCCGTCCGCGACTCAAGCACGCTCACCGATGGAAAGAATATCGACCTCGTCGAATTCGCTCGATTGACGAA
>DOHD01000070.1:0-3254 GCA_003535455.1 Acidimicrobium sp. | reverse complement strand
CACGGCCGCCAGGTTTCATTTAGCGATTTCAATCGCCGCAAACGGCTTTTGTTGGCATGGTCATCTTGGTGAGGCTGTCGCTACGAGCTGCCAGTTTGGCAGCAACTCTCTAACGAACTGCAAGACACCGGCTTCACGGTTGTTGCGGTGGCGCTCGACGCCGACGAAACCGCCGTGCGCGAGTGGGCGACAAAAGAGCAACTCACGATGCCGGTTTTGATCGACAAGTTTCATGTGATCGCCGATCTTTATGGCATCGTCAATGTGCCTGCAGCGATTTGGATAGACGAAAACAACAAAATCGTGCGGCCCGCCGACAGCATTCCGGGTAGTGACATGTTTCGATCATTCACCAATGTCGATTCAGAAATTCATCACAATTTGTTGCGCAAATGGGTGCGGTCAGGCGAGCGAGATTTGAGCGACGCGGCAGTTCGTGATTTTCAGGTCAAGCCAAATCAAGACACTCAGTTCGCGCGATTGCACCGACGAATCGCAATCGCGTTGCGTGAACGTAATCAAGACGAGGATATTTCTGCCTCGCGCGAACACCTGACCCGCGCCGAAGCCCTGGCACCGCTCGACTGGACAATTCGCCGAGGAAACATGCCGCTAGTCGGCGTTGACCCATTCGGTGATGAGTTTTTCAAGTTCGTCGGTGAATGGTCGCAAGCGGGTCGACCAGGCTTCAAGCTCGGCACGGGCCGAGTCGACAAATAGTTAGCGTTTGAGAAACTCGATTTTGTCGCCGTTGATGCGCGTCTCGTAGACAGTTGTTGCGACACGCACCGGCGATGCGACGGGTTCGCCCGTCAAGACGTTGAATCGTCCATTGTGCTTTGGGCACTCGATAGTTGTGCCGTCGACGAAACCATCAGCGAGGTGTGCTTTGCCGTGGGTGCATAAGCCGTCGATGACACTGCAGCGACCATCGCTTAGTTTTATGACAGCAAAGGTCGCGTCTGGCGAGTCAAATCGCACGACGTCGTTTGCGGCGACTGCCGCAACATCGCACGCGACTATCCATTCATCGCTCACGAAAATCTAGTTCGCTGTTTGGGGCAATTGGCGGTGGATGAAAAAGTTTTCGTCTTTTGCCTGGCGACGTAACGCATACACAACTTCGCGAAGGGCTGACAAGGTGCTCTTGTATGGGGGTGGCAACTGATCTTTCACAGCCTCGTGCAAGTTTTTGAGTTGGTGGAATGGAACAGACGGAAAAATATGGTGCTCGACGTGATAGTTCATGTTCCAATAAATCCAACGGTTTAGAGGTCCCATGTAAATCGTGCGACTATTGAGTCGATGGTCTGACGTGTTTTCAGCAAGGCCCGCGTGTTGTGTAACACCGAGCACGACTACAAACCAATGGCCGTAGATGCTCGGTAGCCCGATAAACATCAACGGTTCGAAACTGCGAATTTGCCAACTTACAACCACGGTCGCGATCAAAATCAAAAGATAAATGCGCGAGGTCAATTTTGAGATGCGATAAGTCTCGGCGGGTTGAAAGTCTCTTTGATTGTTGGTCATCTTGCCGAAGGCGTTTAGGATCCATTGCTTCAATTCGGATGGAAAGGCGCCGAAACTTACGAGTTCAAGAACATATTTATAGAACGGAACGTTGCGTTTAAACGCGATCTCGGCGTCACGGCCGATGATTATCGTGTCAGAGTGATGGCGAGCATGGCTCCATCGCCATGTTTCTGGTTCGCGAAAAACCATGAACGATGCGATGTAGTAGACGACGTCGTTCATCCATTTCGTGCGAAACGCCGTGCGGTGACCAGTCTCATGCCATCGCGAATCGCTCATCGAACCGTAGAGCACGCCGTATATCGCGAACGCCGGCACGGCCCACCAAGAACCCCAACTCAAGTGGGCGAGATAGCCAAAAATGCCGAGCGCAGCGAACCAACTCGCGATGTGCAACGTCGCCAATGAGTTGTTTCGCGTCATGAACTTTTTCATAAGTTCACGGTCGACTTTGGGCTTGTACCAATCAGCATCAACCAGACCATTCGCCTCGGCAATTTTCGCCTCCGGCCCACCAACTGTGTAATCACGCATCCGAACAGATTACCGCAAACAGTTTCTTGTGGCTAAGCAGTCATAAGCCAAGTCGAGTTAGTTTGTGCGGCGGAAGGTGGCGATTGTGGCGAGGTCGCCGAAGTGTGGGCTGGTCGGACCGTAAATCTGCGTGTCTTGACACTCGGGTTCAGAAATCTTGCCACTATCGAATGCAACTTTCAGCGCGTCGCCAAAACCCTGTGACACAAAATGCTTTGAGTTAATGCCAACCACGAACCAGCCACCAATACGAACCAGTTGAAGCAGATTCATCAATGTGTCTGGACCAAGATGTCCGTGCGTAAACGTGCCCGCGCTGATCATTGCGTCATATTCGCAAAGTGGCAATTCAGCGGTCAGATCAACTTCAACGAGTCTGGCATAGACGGGCGAGTTACCTATGCGTCGCAGAGTCGCAGCTTCTGCCAACATCTCAGGCGAAATATCAAAACCATCGATGCACAAAACCGGCCGAAGGTTTGCCAAAAAACTTCCGACTGCACCAGTGCCACAACCAATGTCAATCACCGTCGATACGTCGGCAGTTGCAACTCTTTCGTCGAAATGTTGCGCTATCGCTAGGGGGTAAACATAATCATTTGCTTTGATGAATGTTTCGTTGTATGTCGCCGCCCATGAGGCATAAAGTTTTTTACTGTCCTGCGGAGTTTTGACTGAGTATGCCTCGTCTAGATCCAACTATTTACCTTGCCATTTCGGGGCCCGCTTTTCGGCAAATGCCTTCGTGCCTTCGGCAGCGTCTTGCGACTCGATCGCCGAGCGGTAGGTTGCATTCTTGCGCAGAACCGCCATCGACTCGTCTGTCGCAACAGTTTCAAGTTCGCGCATCAAATCGAGCACCGCCGCAACGCTAAGTGGCGCCGACAAACAAATTTTTTCGGCAAGACGACGCGCCGCCGGCAAAAGGTCGTCGCTGGTGGTTACCTGATTGACGACGCCCCAACTCTGCGCTTCGGTCGCCGACATGCGCCGGCCCGAAATCAACATTTCGCGAGCAATATTCGGCGGCACGACACGCGGCAGACGAATAGTCGCATTGTCAGCGATCAATCCCAAACTTGCCTCGGGCAAGAAAAACTCAGCGTGCTCGGCGGCCACGATTAGGTCGGCAGCAAGCGCAATTTCAAAACCGCCACCCACCGCCATGCCGTTGACCGCGGCGA
>DOHD01000113.1 GCA_003535455.1 Acidimicrobium sp. | reverse complement strand
TGGTTGAAATTAATTTCAACCATCAAATCGGTGCCACCTTGAATAAGTTGCGCCGACGGGTTGGCCGCAATTGCTTTCAGCGCATCAGTCAGCGTGCGCGGCACTTGAACGCTCAAGACACACCGTCCCAGTTAGAAAATGCATCAATCATTGCTTTGACATCACCAAGTGGATACAAAATCGGGCAGGTTGCGCCATTTTTTAGATAATGAGTGACTCTCTGTCGAGCCTCCGCGGGTGTGCCACTTGCCGTCAACATTTGCACAATTTCATCGGGCACATGTTTCGATGCGGCGACGACTTGTTCATGAGTTGCCGGCCATGTAAGCACCGAGCCAACTTTGTCGAGCAGCGATTGTGGCACTCCAGATGCTTTCATAATGTGCGGTTGCTGACCCAAGTATTGCGTAACCATTTGTCGTGCCATATCTAGAGCTGTCTTACGATCTTCGTGCACACTGCAAACGACTAGTTGTGGTCGATCGATAGATTCAACCGAGCGCCTTGCGCGATCTGCGCCAACCGTTAACGCTTCAAGTGCTTTTTGGTTGTACTCGGGCGACACTAAATAGTTGAGCACGACGCCGTCGGCTATTTCTCCCGTTAATTCCATCATTTGCATACCGGTTGCGCCAATATAAATCGGTACATCTTTTGGTCGGCGTTCTTGGTAGACATAATCAAGTTCAACGCCATCAAGATGAACGAATTCACCGTTGAAGGTGACGGTTTCGTTATTCAATAACGCGCGCACTGAAGTGACGATCTCGCGCATTGCACGCAGTGGTTTGGCACGAGAAATACCAACTTTCGCCGCCAACGGGTCCCACCAGGCTCCGATGCCGAGTATCACGCGACCTGGCGCGAGGTCGTCAAGGGTTGAAAAAGTCGCCGCTAGGCGAGCAGGATTTCTGCTCCAGCAGTCGACAACACCAGAGCCAACTTTCAGTGTTTTTGTCACGGATGCGAACGCGGCCATCGGCACTGTCGCCTCGCGAACTAGTCGACTTTCGGCCTGCCACACAGCCTCGAAACCTTTGCTTTCGGCATATCTCGAGAACTCCATGCCCTCCGAGATTTTGTGGGCATCTTGTAGATACAACGCAACTCGCGCTGATTTTGTATTCGTCATGTTCACGTCAACCTCTTATATAACCGTAGGGCTTGTTCGTGTGCTTTTGCACGCACCTCATTTATGTCGATACGTGTCGGTTGACAATTAACCAAGACTTTCTCGCCAGCAATTTCAACATCGGTGACCGTCATATTCGTAGTAAATGCGGCATGCCAAGGGCTATCGGAAAAATCGTAATTGAATGTCACAACATCATCGTTTGCTTCAGGAAACAAATCGCGACCGTTGTCTAGCCATTGCCAGACGGTGCTTGGTTCGGCAGAGACATCGAACTCGCGCAACCGAGCATAAGCAAGTCGTGCCTCCTCAATCATGTCGGCACCAATGCCGTCGGTGCCAAGGAGAATTTTGTTTGGCCACTGAGTTGGTTTCGCATACCCAACTGAATTATTCATGTTTGACCGTGCGTTGTGGACGATTCGCCCCTTCAACTTACGGTCGAGGTGCACTGAATGCACAAGGAGCCAATTATCTTTTGCGATTGATTCGAGTCTTGCACCTGCTTGATAGTCGTCACTTGCTTCGGCAACATGGATGTGCACTCCGACTGAGTGTTTCTGCGCTAGTTCAGCGGCTGCAACAAGTGTTTCATCGCTGCATGTGAATGCTGCGTGAACACCGATCATTCCGTTGCCACCTGCAGAGAGATATCGATCGCATTCAGCAAGACCACGTTTTGCCGCTTCGGTCATTTTGGCTAGAGGTGAGACTTTTGAGCGAAGCGTTTGATCATTTTGCCAACGGTCAGTGACGCCATAGCACGCATTGACTCTAACCCCAACGACTTTGCAGGCGTCAGCAATGGTTGTGAGCGAGCCCTCGATGCAATTTGGCGACTCATGGTGATCGATGATGCATGTTGTGCCGCTCATCATTGCCTCTGTTGCACCGAGCATTGCCGACCAATAGATCATCTCGTTATCTAACGCCGCATCGACGCGCCACCAAATATTATTCAAAATATCAATGAATGAATTCGATCGATTTTTTGGTGCCGGCATTCCCCGCACCAAACTTGAATACAAATGATGATGCGCACAGACAAACCCGTTTGTCGTATGAGACATGGTTATTCGTCGTCTTTGACCTGGCGCATTGGCAATTTGCTGCGCCATTCGCCGTCAAGATTTTTTAGCGCAGCTGCAACAGCACCAGCAGTTGGTACTAGCCCGATTTCGCCGACACCTTTGATGCCATAGGGTGCATTCGGTTGCGCCGATTCAATCAGTTTGACTTCAATTTGCGGTACATCTTTTGCACGAAGAATTCCGAGGCTGCGTAATGTCTTGTTTGTCGGGAAGCCGGTTTCGGGGTCAGCCGGAAAATTCTCAGTGAGCGCATAGCCGAGGCCCATATGCACGCTGCCCTCAACCTGACCTTCACATAATGCTGGGTTGACGATTCGACCGACATCGTGGACTGCGACAACCTTCTCAATTTTTTGAGATTCACGATCAATCACAACGAGTTGGGCCGCATAGCTAAATGTCGAGTGAATGATTGGGTTTGTCACACCCGGTTCGCCAAGTTTGTTGGTCCAGTCAACTCGGTATTCGCCAATGTGATCAACTTCGGTCTTACAATTGGCGGCTTTTGCAACTTCGCAAGCATTCTTTACGGCACCAGCACCCATTAGCGTGCCACGCGAACCCGTAGTTTGACCAAAACCAAGTTCGCGTGTCGTGTCAACGATTACGTCAATACAAGATGCGTCAATGCCTAGTTCTTCAACTGCGACTTGAATCGCAACGGTATTGATACCTTGCCCCATCTCCGTCCAGCCGTGTCGCACCTCGACTCGACCATTGTCTCGAAATCGAATTACGGCTTTTGAAATCTCTTTAAACCCATTTCCAAGCCCGCTGTTTTTGAGCCCGAGACCAAGACCTACAGCCTTGCCGGCTGAAATTGCATCTTCGTATGAAGCCTTGATTTCGTTCAAGCAAATCTCTGCACCTAAACAGCCGTCGTCCATAATTTGACCAGGGCCCCACACCATGCCTGGCTTGATCACGTTCAGCGAACGGATTTGCCAGCCAGAAATTCCAACTTTGTCAGCGAGGCGATCAAGCACGCCTTCCATTGCAAATTGCGCCTGATTTGCACCGAATCCGCGAAATGCGCCACAAATCGGGTTGTTGGTGCGTGCTGCGATTGCTTCGACATCAATATTCGGCACTTGATAAGGCCCGCTCGCATGTCCAGCCATGCGCTCGAGAACTTTCATGCCGACGCTTGCATATGCTCCAGAATCACCGATTGCACGCACACGAAGCGCGGTTAGCTTGCCGGTTTTGTCGCATGACGCCTCGTAAGTCATCTCAATCGGATGACGTTTGGCATGCATTAGAAAACTCTCTTCACGCGACAGGGTGCACTTGACTGGCTTGTCGAGAAGCCATGCCGCAAGAGAAGCATGTGCTTGGTTGCTCATGTCTTCTTTGCCGCCGAAGGCGCCGCCGTTGGTCACAAGCGTGACCGTAACTTGTTCATTCTGGATCGCGAGCAGGCGAGCGATGTCGTTGCGATCGTCCCAAACTCCTTGACCGCCAGAGTAGACATGAATTTTCCGAATCTGATTTGAATCTTGCGATGGCACTGCAAGGGTGCTCTCGGGCTCCAAAAAAGCGTGTTCGATTCGCTGCGTCGTAAATGTTTCACGCACAACAAAAGCACTTGAGTTAAAGGCAGATTCGACATCACCTCGTGAGTAGGCGCTCTTCGAAAGAATATTCGTGTCGGTTTGCCAGACGGCGATATCCGAACTTTCAATCGCCTTGCGGGCATCTGTTACCGGAGTCAACGGTCTGTATTCAACTTTGACATGGTCAACCGCTTGACGAGCATTAATTCGTGAATCGGCAACAACTATCGCCAAGACATCACCCGCATATGAGGTGTAACCACCCTTTGGAATCATCACGGGCCAATCTTTATAAATTATGCCCATCATCAACTCACCCGGAATATCTTCCGCAGTGAAGACATCGATCACACCCGATTGCGATTTTGCCTCAGCGATATCGATTTGCAACACTTCTGCTCGTGCATGTTTTGTGAAAACAAGCGCAGCATGAAGCATGCCCGGCAAGCGCATATCGTCGATGTAGCCACGATCGCCAAGCGCAAGGTCAATCGCTTCGTATTTCGCCACTCGGACACCTAATCCGCCGGTCGAAACGATTTGTGGTGAGAGATTCTTTGCGACCGTGTCGATTGCATCGAGTATTTTCACGTAGCCCGTGCATCGGCAAAGGTGGGCGCCGAGGTGACGTGCCATATCTTCACGCTTGAGCGACGAACCCTTTTTGTCGATTTGCGCCTTTGCGCGCACGACAATGCCAGGAATACAAAATCCACATTGCAGGCCACCACATGCAGCGAAAGCATTAGCAAAGGCATCACGTTCGACTTGGTTGACACCTTCGAGTGTCGTGATGTGTGAGCCGGCAACTTTGTCTAACGATTGTTGACAACTGACGATTGCTTTGCCATCGACCAGCACCGTGCAGCAACCGCATTGTCCGCTGGGAGAACAGCCGTCCTTTGGTGATGTGATGTCGAGCTCTTCGCGCAACGCAGACAACAAATGAGGATGATCGCGTCTTACCGAAACAGGGGTGCCATTAACCACGAATTCAACGCGGTCAGTTGTACGAGTTGTTTCTGCCTCGAGATCGCCGATGGTCACATATTTACCATACCTGTATTGAGGTTGAGGTTTACAGAATGTAAAAAACCTGCTTATTCGAGGATTGAGCCACGCTGGTTGGTTATCCGCCCATAGACCTCGGGTCGGCGATAGCGGTCAAAGTCAAAGAGCGTCTTCTTATAGTTGTTGCACCAATCTAGATCGCACACGGCGGTAACGACTTCGTCGCCATTGGTGGTGGTCTTTGCCAAGATTTCGCCAGAAGGGGCAATAATGCTCGAGTCTGCCAAACTGTCGACACCTTCTTCGACACCACCCTTGGCAACGCCGACGACAAATGTGCCGTTCTGATACGCGCCACTTTGCATCACCAAAGCGTTATGAAAACTTTGCAAGACATCTTGCGATGGATCGGGCACGTAGTGCAAAGGCGTGTTGTAACCACAGAGAATCAACTCGACGCCCTGTAAACCCATTACACGATAAGACTCTGGCCATCGACGGTCGTTGCAAATCATCATGCCGATACGACCATTGAAGGCCTTCCAAACACCGAAACCTTCGGTGCTTGGCGTGAAGTAATAGCGTTCTGCATGCTGAAAGGGTCGGTCGGGTTCATGATGTTCGTGACCTGGAATGTGAACTTTTCGGTACTTCGCCACAATCGTGCCGTCACGTTCAACAAGGATCTGGGTATTGAAGCGTTCGCCTGATTGTGTCAGCTCGGCGTAACCGAGACAGAAGCCCACACCTAATCGTTTTGCTTCGTCGAAAAGTGGTTGAGTCGTCTTTGAAGGCATCTCGGTTTCATACCAGTGATCGGCTTGAGATATGTCATCGACAAACCACCTTGGGAAAAAGGTCGTCAAAGCCAATTCTGGAAACACAACAAGTTGAGCCTTCTTGTCATGTGCTTGGCGAAGCAAACTAATTAGACGCAAGACAACCGACGCGCGATCATCAGATCGTTGTATTGGCCCGAGTTGGGCAGCGGCGACGGTGAGATTACGCATGTGGTCTATTTTGACTTGCTTTCAAGGGTTGTTAAGGCGAGCATTGTATGCAGAAGAATGTTTGCCCCTGCTTCTAAATCAACAGACTCAGTGAACTCAGCCGGATTATGGCTGATGCCTTTCACGCTAGGAACAAAAATCATTCCAGATGGGCAGACTCGCGCCAGCATCTGGGCATCGTGCCCAGCACCAGATGGCATTCGCTGAACCGAGTTGCCTTGCTGTTTGGCAATCGACTCGACAGTGTCGATTACTTGATCGTCGAAGATTACTGGCTCAAATCGAGCGAGTTCTCGAGTTGTGATCTTGACACCTTCTTTCGTTGCAATTTCAGACAAGAAATCTGCGATTCGCGACTCGGCTTGTTTCAGTCGAGACTCGTCAGTGTTGCGAACATCAAGCGTGAGTGTCGCTCGAGCAGGTACTACGTTCGTAAGATTTGGGTGCAAGTCAATTTTGCCAACTGTACAAACCTGGTCGCCACCGAATTCTGACGCCAATTTGCGCAGAAAAACTGTTATCTCTGCGGCTACATACGCAGGGTCATGTCGCAACGACATCGGAGTTGTGCCCGCGTGGTTTGACTGTCCGATCACTGTTATTTCTTGCCAAGAAATGCCTTGCACACTCGTTACTGCGCCGATTCGAACGTCGTTTGCCTCGAGCATTGGCCCTTGCTCAATATGAAGCTCAACGAACGCGTGGGGAACGGAGCCGGGACATGGCGCCGGACCGGAATAGCCAATTCGCAAAAGTTCGTCACCTAAGCGCGCACCATCAATTGCGACAACATTTAGCGCCTGTTCTACCGGCATACCGCCGACATAAACAAGAGAACCGAGCATGTCTGGAGCAAAACGCGCACCTTCTTCATCGGTAAAAATACCAACGGCGAGAGGTCGTGGCGGCACGATATTGGCTTCTTGACATGCTTCAATAACTTCGAGTGCGGCGAGCACCCCATAACAACCATCAAATCGACCCCCAGTTCGAACCGTATCAATATGTGAGCCAGACATGACGGGTGCGCCACTTCCGACATTCCAAACACCGATGATGTTGCCGACAACGTCAATTGTGATTTCAAGGTTTAAGCCCTTCATCCAAGAAATGACCAGATCTCGTCCGTCTTTGTCCTCGTCAGTAAGTGCCAAGCGACAATTGCCTCCGCCATCGATGGGAGAGATTTCGGCCAAAGAATTGATTCGATCCTCGAGACGTGGCCAATTAATTCTGTGATCTAAATGGCTGTTGCGAAAGTCTCCAGTTGGCACTCACTGATTTTAGACCCGAATTTGACACAATGTATAGGTGTCAAAAAGTAGGTCAATAGATCGAGCAAAACTCGTTCGCTTAATTTCGGACGAAGATTCCCGATTTATTGCATCTCATCCGAAGTCGCGACAAGCGGCTGCTGAAGCCGATGAATCGCTGCTTGGCGGTGTTCCAATGCCTTGGATGAAAAGGTGGCAAGGTGCTTTCCCGATTTCAGTGACAAATGCACAAGGCGCAAAGTTCAACGACCTGGATGGGCACAGTTATGTTGATTTTTGTTTGGGTGATACTGGCTCAATGACAGGTCATGCTGTTGACGAAATTACATCTGCTATTTTCGCACAGTTAAATCGTGGATCGACCGTCATGTTGCCGAGTGTCGACTCAACATGGGTTGGACACGAACTGACAAGAAGATTCGGTTTGCCGAAATGGCAGTTTTCAATTAGCGCGACTGATGCAAACCGTTTTGTTTTGCGGTTGGCTCGTCATCTGACGAAGCGTCCAAAAGTTCTCGTTCACGATTGGTGTTACCACGGTACGGTTGACGAGACTTTGGTTATTGCCGACGAAAATGGCGAAACAATTTCGCGCCACGGCGCAATCGGACCTCAGGTTCATCCATCTGTGACGACCCGAGTGGTTCCTTTTAATGACCTCGCAGCATTAGAAGAGCAGCTGGGCCATGGTGATGTTGCATGCATGTTGATTGAGCCTGCTTTGACGAATATTGGCATTGTGTTGCCCGAACCTGGATATCTCTCGGGCGTGCGAGAACTCACGAGAAAACACGGCGTTATTTTGATCATCGACGAGACTCATACGATCTGCGCAGGTCCAGGTGGGGCTACAAAGTTTTGGAACCTTGAACCGGACATGCTTGTGATCGGCAAAACGATAGGAGGAGGAATTCCAGTCGCCGCGTATGGCATGACACGCGAGCTTGCGATTCGGGCCGAGGGTTGTTTGACCCGTCATGATGTCGATGTGTCAGGTNNGGAACACTCTCGGGTAGCGTTTTGGCGATGGCGGCGGTGCGTGCGACGCTGACCAATGCGTTGCTGCCGAATCAATTCAAGAAGACGATTTCTCTTGCATCTCGTTGGGCCGAAGGCGTGATGGCATCAGTCAACGAATTTGAACTCGATTGGAGTGTGCAGCAACTTGGTTGCCGCGCAGAATATTGGTTTTGCCCGGCGCCAAAAAATGGTGCGCAGGCAGCTGCGGGAGTCGATACCGAATTAGAAAACTTCATGCACCTGTGGGCACTCAATCGCGGAGTTCTGCTGACGCCATTCCACAATATGGCACTCTTATCACCGTTTCATACAGAAAAGGACGTCGATCTTCATACAGAGATATTCGCTTCAGCAGTAGCAGCGTTAGTTGAATGATTGTGAGAAACCACAACATCGAGAGTGCTATTAGATGTCGCTAGCCCAATATATAGCGGTTGCTGCGATTGTTTTTGGTGCGGCAATCATTCAAGCTCTGTTCGGATTTGGATTCGGTTTGATTTCGGTGCCGTTGATGATCTTCTATGTTGATCTGCCGACCGCAGTGGTCACTGCGACGGCAGTTTCTACGGTTAGCTGCAGTTTTCAGTGGTATGAATCGCGCGCAGTTTCAGCACGCGATGTCTCACAGCGACTAATTGTGTCGGCCGTTTTGGGCATGCCCGCTGGCTTGTGGCTTTTGAACAATATTGACGCGCGTTTGATGAAGGTGTTACTTGGTTGTTTCGTTCTGATAGGCGTGATGATCAGTTCGCGCGAGTTTGATCTTCGGCGCTTGCCGGTGACATTCGACTATTCGATGGGTTTAGTTGCTGGTGTTCTGTCAACCTCAACATCCACAAATGGGCCTCCATTGGTATTTTTGCTTCACGCGCGACACTATTCGCCTGAAAATTTTCGAGCGGTCTTGAATCGGGTTTTCACTGTTTTGAACTTTTTGACTCTGGTTACTTTCGCGATTGCGGGCAAAATTACCGCGGAGGTCCTATCGCTCGCACTTCTTGCGATACCGGTGATGGGGTTAGGCGTCTGGATTGGCATTCGGCTGCGAAGTTTGATTGATCCTGATCATTTTCGATACTTGGTGCTAATTCTTCTCACTCTTACTGGGCTCAGCGCAATTGGAAACGCAATTTTCGGTTAGTGACCAAACCACTCAAGCCATTGTTGTTGCGAAGTCGGCTTGAAGACGTGATTTGTTGCGACAACATCACCCAGTTTTGCGCTTGGCAACGACGAATACTGATGTCCAGGACAAACGATCGTCTGTGTCGGCATCGATGCAAGCACTTGCAGGCTTGAGTAGAGTTCGCTCGGATTACCACCTGGCAGATCTGTTCGCCCACAGCCTTCAAGAAAAAGTGTGTCGCCTGCAACAAGCAGTTGCTCCACCAAAAAACATTGGCTGCCTGGCGTATGACCGGGTGTGTGAACAAGGGTAACAGAAACGTCGCCTACAACAATTTTGTCACCACCTTCATGTTTAAAGAGATCATTTTCAGCCAACCCAGTGGTTCGCACCACCCATTTTGTCTCGTTCTTATTTATGTGTATGGGCACTTGTTTTTGGTTGAGCAACTCGGCGACGCCCTGAATTCTCGTTCCCATCATTGAGCCACCGACGTGATCGGGGTGGTAGTGGGTCGCTAAAACCCCTGTCAACTCCATTTCATCTTTGTCGATGATTTGCAAAATCTCGGTTATGTCGTACGCGGGGTCAACCACTACACACTCGCGACTTTGCTTGTCGCCGATCAAATAAACAAAATTGACCATCTGGCTTGCCATTTGATCTTTGCAAGCAAAATCGCGCCCCGACAGCAGCTGCCGAAAGTACAATCGATCATTCGAAGTTTCGCTCACGCTGCGATGCTAGCGATCTAGTCTTGAGCGATGAAGTTTTCAACCAAGAATCTGCGATACGGGGTTATTGGCGTGGGGATGATGGGTTGTGAGCACATTCGAAACCTGGTAGCCATCGAGAATTGTGAAGTTGTTGCTTTTGCCGACCCACACGAGCCGAGCCGAATCAACGCCAAGACGCTTGTTAAATCGGCGGTTGAGTATGACGACTATCAACAGATGCTGCAAGACGAAAATTTGGACGTCGTAATTATTGCGACGCCAAACCACACCCACAGAATCGTGCTCGAAGCTTGTTTGAGGCGTGGTGTACACATACTTGTTGAAAAACCCGTCTGCATTAACGTAACCGAATGTCGCGAGATAATCGATATAGAAAGACAAACCCACAAGGCCGGCCGGTTGGTCTGGGTTGGGCTTGAATATCGTTATATGGCCGCAACCAGTGAACTAATCAAAGAGGTTGAATCTGGTACGTGTGGAAATCTAAAAATGATTTCGATTCGCGAGCATCGGTTTCCGTTTTTGCAGAAGGTAGGCAACTGGAACCGTTTTTCAAAGAATACTGGCGGCACTCTCGTCGAGAAATGCTGTCACTTTTTTGACCTCATGACCTTGCTCGCGCATTCGGCGCCGGTCAGGGTTTCAGCCTCTGGCGCACAAGACGTTAATCATTTAAATGAATTTTACGACGAGGTTCGGGCCGACATTTTGGACAACGCATTCGTGATTGTCGATTATCAAAACGGTCTAAGGGGAATGCTTGATTTGTCAATGTTCGCTGAAGGATCTCAAAATGAGCAAGAAATTTGTGTTGTCGGCGACGGTGCAAAAATCGAGGCGTTGGTTACCGATTCGTTGATTCGTATCGGCAGGCGCGCAAGTGGTCGAGATGGCGTCGTCGAAAAGTTGGTTGCTCAGTCAAGCGACGTTGTGCAGGGTTTTCATGGCGGCGCATCATATGTTGAGCATCGCAGAATGCAAGAAAAAATTCGTTACGGGGGCGAAAGTGAGGTGACCCTGCAAGACGGACTGCTAAGCGTTGCAATTGGACAGGCAGCGCATATGAGTATTGCAGAGGGGCGCATAGTGAAATTAGCTGAGATATTGAAGTAATTATTCTCCTAGAAATTTGTCGAGAATATACGAACGCATTCTGTCTGGTTGATTCGTCTTAGCCTCGTGGCGATCAATCGCTTCAGAAAGCTTGAGAAGACCGTTTATGCCAATGAATCGAAATGGTTCGACTTCCCACTTTTTGGACTGGCAATTTACCCATGGCAGTTTTGTAAGTGGATGGTCATCGTCGACGATCATATGTGCCAAAGTTCGTGCTGCAAGGTTCGAAGCGGCTACACCGTCGCCGACATATCCGCCCAGCGCAGCAAGACCAGAAAATCTGTCAAATAGTACCGACGGTCGCCAATTTCTTGGGACGCCAAGTGGACCACCCCAGCGGTGGGTGACCTCTACATCTTCGTCAAGACTGAAGACAGTCTTCATAGATTCAATTATTTTGTCGTGTATAGCTTCGTGCGTGTCGTAGACAGGCTTGATACGTGAGGCGAAGTGATACGGCGCACCACGACCGCCAAAAGCGATGCGTCGATCCTTGGTCAGCTGGGCATAAATGATCATGTTTCTTGCGTCGTGGTATGTCTCACGATTCGACCATCCAAGCTTCGCAATTTGATTCTCACTGAGAGGTGCAGTCGCGACCATATACGAATATAAAGGTGCGAGCGTTCGTCGATGATGCTTAAGTCGAGCGGTAAATCCCTCAGTGGCACGAACTATGACATCGACTGAGCAACGAAATCTATTTGCATACAGTCGTCGAGATGCATATTCGCTGACGTGAGTGTTCTCGAAAATTTTAACACCAAGATCTTCGACAACGCGAGCTAGCCCTTGTACCAGTTTTGTTGGTTGCAATGCTGCACAATAGGGGGTGTATGTAGCGGCCAAAACATTTTCAAGGGAAATCTTTGTCTCAAATTCGTGTTTTGAGAGTTTGCGATAAAACTCGTCGCCAAAACCGAACTCTCCGAATTGATCAAGTTCGGCTTCAATGCGAGATTTCTGCACTGAATTTGTCGCACCGCAAATTGTTCCTCCTCGGTGGTAATCACAGTCGATATTTAACTCGGTGATAACGCGTTCAATTTCGTCAAGCGTCTGAAAACCGTTTCTGTAAATAGCGATCGCTGCATCTCGGCCGTCGCTCTTTTCAAATTCTCGTAATGAAGTCGGCAGAAATCCGCTGCACCAACCACCGTTTCGAGAACTAGCGCCGAATCCAATTTGATGTTTTTCAAAGACCGCGATACGCGAGTCAGGAGCGAACATTTTCAGGTAATAGGCAGTCCAAAGCCCACTGAAACCGCCACCGATTATCGCGATGTCGAATTGCGAGTCACGATCGAGACACCCACGATTGACCGCATGGCCACTGACTGAATCGTGCCAGAGAGGTCTAGTTAGCGGTCTGCCCAAATTTGTCGTATTTCTGAGTCGGGGTCGACAACCAATTCGGTTTTGATATCGATCTTTAGCGTGTGCCGTTCGTCGGCGCTGTATATCGGCCAAGAAACAGTTCCATATTTTGCGAACTGAATCAATTCTGACGTGAAATGGCTTGAAATCTCTCGACGAGATGGATCGCTACCAGTGAACATTTCTACGTTTGGCTTATCCAAGTTGTTGAAGACAAATGGCAGGTCGAGCGCATGACAGCACCCGAATGCACCATCGAATACCGGTGTTTGCCATGTGAACCAATACATCCACGAATTTGCATCGCTAGTCGCTCGTCTTTCACATAATTTTTGTGCGGGCACACGAAAATTAGTTTCTGTTTGCAATGCCGCGACCATTTGCGCCGGAGAGAGGGCTTCTCGATTGCGCGAAATAATATTCCAGGCCGATGCTGCTCTTTGGCCGCAGGCCGCTTCGAATATTTTGCGAGCATCTTGTTCGCTCATTTGGTTTGCACTCGGATTAAGGGCGGTCCAAAGACGATTTTCATCGCGGTTGGTACCGACGACCATCGGGATTTTTGACTTTGCCGACGCGGCATAAATATCGAGAGGTAAACCGGCGCCACCCGCTGTCGGTGTAAAAGTAGAAATATAGTTTTCTGCGTCAACAAACATTTGTCGGGTCGCATCGACAATCTCTTGGGTCGACATTGAACTAAGCCGATCAAGTGACGAACATTTTGCGGCCTCCAAGAATTTTTGTTTCGCCTGTTGTGCGTCTTGTATAGAACGCAATTGCAGCAAAGAGGGGCTCATCGCCCAAGCTTTAGCGAACATACCTCGTGTCAAATCTGAAGCGGTCAGAGCTACGACACTGCTACCGCCAGCAGATTCTCCAAAAATTGTGACGTTGCTCGGGTCGCCCCCGAACGCTTCTATGTTTCGATTAACCCAGCGCAGTGCGCTTATTTGGTCAAGGGTGCCGAGATTGTTGTCGCCAATAAAACCGAAAGGCCCTAGCCGATAGTTGATCGACACAACGACTACGTCTCCAAGTCGCACCAGATTTGCACCGTCATACCAGCTTGTTGCCGCTGTGCCATTTGTGTAAGCGCCACCATGAATCCAAAATAAGACGGGCAATCTTTCTCGTACACGAGTTGGTTTCCAGATATTCAAATAAAAACATTCTTCAGAAGACGGGAGGCTTTTCGTATTCAAAATTTCATCCATGAATCCTGGCACTTGAGGTGACTGTGGCCCGAAAGTTTGAGCATTGACGATGCTCGAATATTTTTTGATGTCTGTCGGTTGACAAAACCTCTTTGCACTCGCATATTGGATTCCAAGAAAAGCGCTCACATCGTTTTCAAGCTCAGTGCCGACAAAAGATCCTGAAGAATTCGAGATTGTTGGCACGCAACAAATCTAATGCCCGCAGTTACGATGATCCGAGATGAAAAGATTTATCGGCGAACTGACCGCACGGTTCTGGCAAATTAACAGGTTCAATGCCGCGATAAGCCCTACATCAAAACGTGCAAAATCGTTCGGGAGGTTCGGTTCGGGATCAATTATCTTGTTTCCATTTACGACGATTTTCAACGAAAAATATATTCAAATCGGTAACGACACGATGATCGGTGAACATGTGGCCCTTTCGGCGGGCATGATGCCTGGACAAATTTGTCTTACAAATCCTGTGGTGAAGATCGGTGATCGCTGTTTGATTGGCCGTGGTTCGGGAATCGTAGGTCATTTATCTATCGATATTGGCGACGATGTGTGGACGGGTCATCATGTTTACATAACGGATCAAAGTCATGGTTATGAGGATGTAAGCCAACCAATTTCGCAGCAATCTCAACCTGAGCGAGCTGTTTCGATAGGTAGTGGTTCGTGGCTGGGACATGGTGTTGTCGTTTTGCCCGGAGCAAGGATTGGAAAGCATGTGGCAGTGGGTGCAAACTCGGTTGTCACGGGAGAGCTGCCTGATTATTGTGTTGCTGTCGGTTCGCCAGCAAAGATTATACGAACGTATTCACCCGACTCTGGTTGGTCTGCAAAGGATCATTTTTAGACCGAAAGATCAATCGGTGGCTTACAAAACGACATCTCGTTGTCTGCGGCGAAAGTTGCGATCTTTTCGCTCAGTGGTAAACCCTCAATTGCTGTTTCCGCGAACGGCAGATTGACTCCATTTCGTAGATTATTGGCGAAAAGTCGTCGGTCGGCGATGTAGATTTCATAATCGTCAAGCCATAAATCGACAAGTTCGGCACCCTTTGGATCATTAGGCAAGGCAGCGCGAAATTCGGTGACGAATCTTTCAATAGTGTCGGTCGCTGCGTCAATAATGTTTGCCCGTTCGTTGAGCGCATTTAGGCCAAGGGTGTCGACAACTCGATAGTCAGAGAGCAGATTCCGTTCTTCGCGAGCGACGAGGCATCGCGCTTGCGCTTTTTTTGCCCAATCTCGGTCTTCGAATTTGTTTATTGACTGCTTCGATGCAAAAAAGAGTGCATAAACCCACATTACAACGATCAATGAAATGGTGGTCGCGACGATTGCTCGCAAAACTATTTTCACCGACACAACGATAGGCGATAATACAAAAATGATAGAAATACGGGGTGACTTTTCTTGATGACTCGAATGTGAAAGTTGACTCAGATCGACTGGAGGCAAAAGGAAGACTGAAGGAAGCCGCTCAGCTATTGCGCCGAGTGATTGTTTTCCATCCAAAATTGTTCACAATTGCCGTCACGGGTGCCGCCCTTTTTGCGGTTTGTACTGTCGCATCTTCTGTTGGTTTGCGTTGGATGATTGACAAGGTTATTTTGGTTCGATTTGAGCGTGGTGAAATCGATGTGAGCGCTCTAATTTTTGGCTCGATCATTGTGGTCGGAATCGGTATTTTGCGGGCCATTGGTGTCGTAATTCGAAGATCATACGCAGGAAAAACCGAATGGCGCACATGTGAGTCAATAACCGATCGCGTGATCGACCATGTTGTTTCGCAACCAGTTGAGTGGCATAGAAAGAAGATGACAGGCGATATCGTGGCTCGATGCGGCGTTGACGCTGATGCCGCCGTGGCAATTCTTGCGCCGTTGCCATTTTCAACCTCGGTGTTGGTGATGATGATTGTTTCGGCAAGTTGGATGCTCTATGTCGATATTCCTCTCGGACTAGTCGCAGTGATCGTGTTTCCCATTCTGTTGACACTGAATATTGGGTATCAACGCAGAATTGATCGCTATTACAACCTTGCCCAAAAAGAGCTTGGTGCTCTCTCTGAGGCGGTTCACGAAAGTTTTGATGGTGTCATGGTTGTTAAGTCGTTTGGTGCAGAAGAACGCGAGACAGCGCGGCTAGCAACAATTTCAACCCGCTTGAAAGATGCCCGAATTGAGGCGATTGGCGTCAGGTCAATTTTTGAAGCGATGCTCGACGCCATTCCAACCTTGATCAACATTTTTCTGATCGTTTTAGGCGCTTTTCGGGTTAAGTCCGGAGAAATGAGCGTTGGTGATTTATCGAGCTTCATCTACCTGTTCACTCTTCTGATATTCCCTTTAAGGATTATTGGTTATCTATTTTCTGAGATCCCGCATTCTGTCGCTGGATGGAGGCGAATTCGAGAGGTGCTGGACGAACCAATCTTGGCCGACCCCGCCCTGAAAATTGCTGTCACTCCGCCAGGTTTAGCTTTAGATGTGAAAAATCTTTCATTTGGTCATATTCAAGGCATTGATGTGCTCAGAGATTTGAGTTTTCAAGTTTCAGTTGGCAAGACGGTCGTATTGGTTGGGGCCACTGGCTGCGGCAAGACAACTTTGCTTCATGTTCTAGCAGGGTTGATTTCCCCGAGATCAGGTTTCGTTGCGACTCAAAAGGGCGGCGCATCGCTGGTGTTTCAAGAGCCGTTCATTTTTGCTGAAACACTGCGCTACAACATTTCGCTTGACAATGAAATTTCAAATGATGCAATTTTGTCAGCCCTAACTTCCGCACAGTGTGATGATTTTGTGTTCGAATTAGAACAAGGATTAGACACAGTGATGGGCGAGAGAGGCGTAAGTTTAAGTGGTGGTCAGCGACAACGTGTTGCTTTGGCTCGTGCTATCGCCCAACAGTGTCCGATTCTGTTGCTCGACGATACAACATCGGCGCTAGACCCGAAGACTGAAGCAAATGTTCTGAATAGTCTTAGTCATATTTCGCCTGATCGCACAATTCTGGTAGTCGCGTCGCGTCCTTCAACAATTGCACTCGCTGATGAGGTTTTGTTCATGGTTGAAGGACAAATCAGCGATCATGGTAGGCACGAAGATCTGTTGCGTCGGAGCGGACAATATAGGTCATTGATCAGCGCCTTTGAGCAAGATCGAGGCGTCTCGTAAAGATGGTTGTAACGTGAACGAACCAATCAGTCGTTTTGACACAGCGAAAACCCTCAACAGAGGATTTGCTGTTGCACCTGCACTTGCCAAAGGCATTGGGCTGACATTTCTCTTTGCTTTAGTTGGTTCACTTGCGCGCGTTGTTGTGCCAATTTTGATTCAACAGACGATAGATAGAGGACTTCGTCCGGGCGACATTCGTCTTGATTTTGTACTCAAGATGAGTTTCCTCGCAGCATTTTCGGTAATTATCGCGGCGTTTTCGCTGCGTAAGGCCGTTTTGCGCTTAGGTATCGGTGCCGAAGAGGGCCTGTTCACGATGCGTATCAAATTATTCGACCATATTCATAGGTTGAGTTTGGCCGATCACAACGACGAACGGCGCGGTGCATTGGTGTCGAGAGTTACAAGTGATATTGAAACCTTGACGATGTTCTTTTCTTGGGGGGCTTTGGTTTGGTTGCTCGACGGATCGTTGATGCTAGTAGTCGCATGTGTGATGTTGGCTTACGATTGGATTTTGGCTCTGGTTGCATTTGCAGTCTCTGCGCCGCTGTTTTTTGTGTTGCGATCACTTCAAAAAAGACTCGTTGCGGCGTATGACATTGCCCGCGAACATAACGCAGAATTACTTGGGTCTGTAAGCGAATTGATTTCGGGTACCGAAACGTTGCGTGCCTATAAGGCCCATCGGCCGATGGTCTTTCGAAGCAAAATGGCCGTTCGTAAGCGCGCAGATTCACAGATCAAAGCCGGGATAATCGGCGCGTTCCTATTTCCCTCGGGCGAAGTATTTGCGGTGTTCACGATCGTTGCGATCGTAATCGTCGGTGTAATTCGTGGTGCCGAGAGCGGCTTGACGGCTGGTTCGATGGTCGGATTCGTTTTTCTCACGTATCGATTTCTCGAGCCAATTGCCGAATTCACTGAAGTCGTCGACCAGACGCAGACTGCGGTCGCAGGATTGCGTCGTGTATTGGGTGTTCTTGACACCCCGATCGGGCCACCGGCACCCACAAACCCACTTAAATTGCCAAGTGTTCCGTTGAGCATCGAATTGCGTGAGGTGAGCTTTTCATACTCTTCACGTCTAGACAGCGAAAATGACGACTTGCCAGTTCTGCGCAACATCGGTTTAATGATTCCCGCACGACAGCATGTGGCGCTAGTTGGCGCCTCTGGATCAGGAAAGACGACCTTGGCTCGACTCATCGCAAGATTCGCAGACCCGACACTAGGCACCGTTTTACTTGGTGGCGTGAATCTAAAGCGAATTGCGAATGATGAGTTGCGAAGACGCTTAGTTGTGGTGCCGCAAGAGCCATTCTTGTTTGCCGACAGCATCGGCAGCAATCTATTGTTTGCGAGTCCTGAAAGCGGTCGTCAAGATCTCGTGCGAGTTATCCAGCAACTCGAACTCTCGGACTGGATCGAGAGCCTTCCAAATGGCATTGAAACCTTCGTTGGTCAAAGAGGTACTTCGATTTCGGCGGGCGAGCGCCAACTTGTCGCCCTCGCTCGCGCAGCACTAACGAATCCTGATGTACTCATTTTAGACGAAGCAACCTCGGCAGTTGATGCAATCGCAGAGGTACGACTTGCGAAGGCTCTCCAAGCATTGTCGCAAGGTCGCACGACAATATCAATTGCGCATCGATTGTCAACCGCAGCGCGAGCAGACCGTGTAATTGTTCTTGAACATGGTGTTGTGACTGAAGACGGGTCTCACGAACAATTGTTACAAAACAATGGCGAATATGCCAAGATTTACGCTCAATGGCTTTCAGCAACATCGGTCGGAAAACCAAATTGAGACAATTCCGACTATTCATACTGCTATCGCCAATTTTGGCTACAAGTTTTTTACTTTCAGCATGCGGACGAGACGCAGAAACCGAATCAATTTGCGAATTAAGTTCTCGCTGGAACGCAGCCAGTTCAGATGTTGCCAAGGTTCTGGTCGAGGTCGATTCCTCTTCAGCCGCTCAAATCCGTGATTCGATGTCCGAGGCTGTTGCGACTTTAGTGGCTTACAGCACAATCGCGCCGCGTGAGATACGGGCAGAAGTCGAATTGCTACTGAACAGTTATGGCTCCTTAGCAAATGCATTTGAACAGATCAATTGGCAAGGGTCAACATCGAACAAAGACGCCGCAGTTTCTAGCGCGGGCGTACGTCTGGCCAGCAATGACGTGCAATCCGCTCAGGAGAAGTTTGCAAAATATATAGCCGATAATTGTTCGTTCGATCTTGACAACGCAATAGTCCAGTTTCCTAATTCAGGTACAACCTTGCCTGATCCAATCGTTCAAGACGAGTCCGCGCCAGAAATTGATGCAGGTTTCGACAACGAAAACTCAGTTGCTCGAGCATTTGGTTTTGTGGTTGTAGAGCGGTTTGGTGTTGCGATCACTGACGCGCAAGCAGATTGTGTCGGTAACGCTCTCTTAAACGCAACTTCACTAAAACCAGAAACAGTTGACATCACCTATTGGCAATTGCTCCAAGAGATCTTCAATTCATGCAAAGTTCAGATAGATGTAGCAAAAGCTTTAGAGAGTAAATAAGCAAGCCTGTTTGCTAAGGTAATGCGAAATGGAAATCTTTTTGTGTCGCCATGCTCAACCACAATGGGTCAAAGATGATTTGTGTATTGATAATCCACCACTGACAGAGCTTGGTCGTCGCCAAGCCAGTCTTTTAGGTGGTCGACTTGCTCGCGAACGATTTGATCATATATATGTATCTCCACTATTGCGAACCCGACAGACGGCCGAGCCAATCTTGTCGGCCTTGAAACGTGATGAAGTTATCGAGCCGTGGCTTGAAGAGATACGCAGCCCAATATGGCATGGTTCACCAGGTGAGCGTGCCGCCAAGGCCTATAAAGAAGAGCGAGAACGAAATGCCCGCGAGCGCTGGCAAGGTCTAGAGGGTGGTGAACCTGTCAAAGATTTTGTTGCACGAATTCATCTCGGTGCCGAAAAATTCTTGGCAGAACATGGTGTCTATCGAATTGAACACGAGTTACCGATTTGGCATATTGACGACCCCGGCGAGCGCATTGCGTGTGTTGCTCATGCAGGGACGAATAGCACAGTGATATGCCATTTGTTGGGCTTGACGCCGACTCCGTGGGAGTGGGAGCGTTTCGTTTTGGGTCACGCCTCGATAACCAGGCTTGAGGCCCTCAAAATTGGCGATGGTTACACTTTTTCGCTTTCGCCGTTGTCGGATCTAGAGCACATTCCAGCCGAAGATCGAACTTATTAGATGAATAGTGGCGAAGGATCTCACCTCTTCGCCACTATTCGTTCGAGATGCTATTTACGGTTGCGGGAGCAGTTCCGTAACGTGGCATGCATCGACAGCTTTGATTACCGGAAACGGATTGACTGCTTCGCCGCCTTGAGGATGAATTTCGAAATGCAGGTGCGAAACGCCAGCGTTGCCACTTGATCCCATGTATCCGATTATTTGGCCGGCGCGAACAGTTGTGCCGACGGCAATACCAGGGGCAAATGAATCAAGATGCGCATAGAAAAAATATGTGCCATCAGAAGTTGTCAGTCGAATTGCGTTACCGCTCAACTTTGAATCAGCGCCGTACATCTTTGTGATTGTGCCGTCACTCACTGCATAGAGCGCGAGACCTGTTGGCCCGATGATGTCGACACCAATATGTAGTCGACCGCCGGAGCGCTCTTCGTGCCAACTATCTACAAATGAGCAACGACCTTGTGATGGAAATACGCTGATCTGCGGAAGTCCAAGAGTTGCCATATCTGGCAACACACCTAGGGCAATCGCGGTAGGCATGTCGACTGCGCCAGTTGGATTTAGGCCCTTCGCATTTTGAAAATTTGTGATTGAGATCGTTGTAGCGACGCCAAAGATTCCGTCTGCACCACCCTTCACTTCAATCGAATTTGCGATTAGTTTTTCTTGAACTAGTCGAACCGCGTCACTTCGTTGCCCGCGTACAGGCAGAGTATCGAGAGTCAATAGGCCTGCAATTGCCGAGGTGACGGGAACTGTCGCTGTTTCAACGACTTTAGGTGTCGCAACAGTAGACACCTTTGCGACAGCCGTTGGTGCTGCTGGTGATACGTTCGGTGCTGGTGCAACGTTCGCCGCTGCTGTTGCGACGACTTTTGTTGCCGTTGTAGGTTTTGCTTTCGCTGGTTGATCTGCGGCGATGAGACCAAGAAACTTGGCTGTTCGCTCGTCGAGTCGACCCGTTGGCTTAAAGCCCACTACTTTTTGAAAATTCTTCAATGTCGTTTGAGTTGATGCCGAGAAGACGCCGTCAGCGCCACCCTTAAGGGTGAAACCTCGAGCAATTAGAGCTTCTTGCAAGCGCACAACAACTGTGCCCGAGTCGCCGTAAACAGGCAACGCCGTAGCAGCGGCGCTGGCTGACGGAACAACGAAACCGAGGCCAAGGATTGAAGTCGCTATGACTGAAACTAAGAACTTTGCTATTTTTGACATTTCTGCTCCCTTGTGAGATCCGGATAAGGGATCGGCACTTGGCAGCAGAACTTGAGAAAAATCTCACTTAAAATATTGACCTAACCACTTAGAGTGGTTGATGATGGCAAAACCAGCCAATTAGCACCAAATAGAAATTAAAATTGTCTACTTTGGGTGGTTATCGACGCCAAATTAGGCGAAATTGAGCAATTCGGCCAGTTTGGGTCGGATGGAGAATAATTCGGTTATTTCACGATATTTGTCAAGTTCGCCAGGTTCTGGTTTGGCGCCGGTCGCAATAGCGCGGATCATTGAATTTCTTGGCGTGTGCTCGTCGCCAACGAATTCAATTACATCGCACTTGTATCCATGAAGCTTCAAGATTTGAGCACGCAGTGAGTCGGTTAAAACATCGACAAATCGTTCTTTTAAAATGCCGTGTTTGAGAATTACCGACCATGGATCTGGGACGATGCGTATTTGGGTTTGTAGGTCGTGGTGGCAACAAGGGGATACCATCAAAATTTTCGCATGATGATTAATCGACCAAGCGATCGCGTCATCAGTCGCCGTATCACACGCATGCAAGGCGATAGCAAGATCGGCCGCGTCAAGATCAGAGTCGGCGATTTTTTCGGCGCGAAAGGAGACAGCGTCAAGAATTGCCAGATCGTCTGCGATGGCCGTATTTCGAGCTCGACTTTCTTCACGCTGGTCGATACCAACAATTGTGTTTGGAAGATCGTTTTCAGATAGATAGTGGTTGACAGCGAATGTCAAATAGGCGTTTCCACAACCATGATCAACGATACGAAGAGGTGCATCTTTTGTTGGGCCAGACAAACGACCTGATCTGATTTCGGCGTTTAGCGTCGGCATCAAGACACGCAAAAACTCTTCAATTTGACGGTACTTATTGTTCATGGACGGTTTTATAATTCCATTTCGATTCGAAATACCGACGTTAAACAAAAAGTCAGAGTTTGGATCAAGTAATCGACTCTTTAAGCGATCGTGAGAAAAATCTTGTTTTAGATTCTTTGTCTCCTCAAAAACCTGGGGTTGGCCCTTTTTTGTAAACCGAACAGTAAATGTCCGGTCGACCGCCTCGATCAGACAATTTGCATATCCCGACGTCAAAATTTGCAACGCATCGAATGACGCAAAATCGACATTTGTTGTTGTTGACTTAGTGCTTTTTATTGTGATCAACTGAAGTTTCGTTACGCCGTGCAACTTGATTGGCCGAAGTTCAATCTTGTCAAAATCAGGATGCATATTGCGTCTGCGGCCCGAGATGATCGCACGTACTAGACGATCTTGGTCACTTATGATCTTGGCTAATTCGTCGAGCGTCATATTAGAACTTGGTTCGTTGGCGATCGATGCATCGCCAACCGGCTGAAGTTCGTCGGTAAGTGTCCACTACCTGGTGTGTTTCCGAAGAGATTAATCCGTTCAAAGCGGTGACACGAGATTCAATTGTGAAATTTCCATGTGCCGTTCCGTTACCCTCATCTGCAAAAAATGCCATAACAAGTGGTATTTCGATAAAATTTTTGCACAGAGAATATTGCTCTTCGATCGTTTTCGTTATCTGAGTCAAAGAACCTGCAATCAATTGACCATCCAAATTGATCTTTGCGTCGTCTGCAAAGTATTCTGAAAGCTTTAAAATATCTTTGCGACTTAAAGCATTTGCGTAATTATTGAATAGCTGTCGCAAATCAAAATCTGTTGCTAATGATGCCGGACGTGGGCCTTCATCTTCGGTACGTCGTCCGTTGCCACTGTGTGATTTTGGGTTTCTTCGGCTATCCCGAATATCATCGGGCGACAGCCCGGTCTCAGCAGCAGCCAGCTGGCGCATCAGACGAATAAATTCCTTACGTTTCAACACACCTTCATGCGCGGCATATTGAACCGCAAGTCCATCGATTAATCCAGATATGCGCGTGGCAGACTCACGCGGGTGGACGCAATGAAACTCTCCTGATTCATTACCTGCACGAAGTGTCTTTTCAAAGACCGCAATCGATTGCTCGTCTAATTCTTGACTTATTGGTTTCATTTTTGGGTTGCGAAGTGCCTCGCCCCAAGCATCAATCCAAATCATCCATTCGACATCGTCGCTACCTTCTGGCACATAACTTTCGATTAGACGCCATAATTTTGCGACATTCGTCGGCGCCGAGTCGCTGTCTCTTTGCATGTCAACCAAATCTTTTCTCGCGTAATGCTCGAACGCGGCAGCAAGCAGCTCTTCTTTTGAGGCAAAGTGATAATGGATTAAACTATTCGAGACGCCAAGCCTTTTTGCCACATCGGCAACACGGGTACCCGCAAAACCTCGCTCAATTACTACATCGCAGGTAGCCTCAAGAATCTCAATGCGACGCTTCTCAACTGTTTCTTTTTTCATTACCTGCGCACGTTACTCAAACTTTTGCCGTCTGACCACATTGATCAAGAAGCAAGTTCTGAGAGGCAAAGCATGAAGGTGTCTCATAGCGGCTACTTGAGGTCGACGTATGTCGCACTGTTTGCTCTCTATGCGATCATCATCACGGGTTCACTGGTTCGATTGACCGGCTCGGGTCTTGGCTGCGCAGATTGGCCAAAGTGCAGTGAGGACAAGTTTATTGATGTGTCGTCAACGCATTCTGCGATTGAACAATTGAATCGTCTTTTCACTGGCGTCGTGGCAGTCGCCGTGATCGTCTGCGTCTTATTGTCAATAAAGCTTTCGCCACGTCGTAAAGATTTGATCACAATGTCTTTTGTGCTTGTTGTTGGAGTTCTCGCACAAGTGTTGATTGGAGCCGTAGTGGTTCTCACAGGCTTGAATCCATATTCGAACATTGCACACTTTTTGGTTTCAATATTTTTGATGACAGTCGCGTTCATGTTGGTTAAGCATGCACGGATTTTTAGGTTTGCCGATGAACCAGTTCCACGAGAAGAACCAATAATCAACAACAAAAAGATTTTGATAGTTGTTAAATTATTGCTTTCCGTTGCGGGCATTGCAGTTGCTACGGGCACACTTGTAACCGGCTCTGGCCCACATGCGGGGGATGAAAACGCGGTGCGGCTTGGTTTTCAATTGACGACGATTGTGCGAATTCACAGTACTTTTGTTTGGTTGACGGTTATCGCGACAATCGCCCTTGCGATTCTATTAAGGACTGATTTGATCGCCAAGAAAATGTTGTATCAAGTTTTAAGACGGTTTTCAATGGTGATCGTTGTTCAAGGTGTTGTCGGATATCTGCAGTATTTTCTCGGTGTGCCCATCGGTTTGGTTGCAGTGCATGTCGCGGTATCGGTATTGGTTTGGCTCTGCGCGCTTGACATCTACTGGAATTCAAGACTTTCGGTGATGCCAACTAATGTGCTTGACTGATAGACATCATGTTGGGGGATAAAGAGTCAAGGCGTCGTGTCTTGCTCAAATTTGTGTTGGCATTGACCTGCGGGTCTGGTCTCGTGGGCGGGCTGTCGGCGTCGCATTCAGCGGCGGCTAGCGATGATTATTCGATCGTCGCCAGTGTGCAAAATCAGACCCTAGTCAACGGTTCAACTAGTCGGCTACCGGTCGCGTCTGTGTCGGTGACGGTGACCAAAACTGATGGAAGCAAAATTGGATCAGGCGTCACCGACGAAAATGGACTATGTACGATCGTTGTTCCGAGCCGTGACAACTATCTGATTTCTATCGATACAGCGTCATTGCCAGATGGATTGACCATGATCGATGCAAATAAGTCAACCGTTTCGATATCAAAAGATCTGTTTACCACGAATACCAAGCGAGTTACATTTTTCACGGGTCAGGGCGCCGAATCTGGTGCTTCAGAATTTGAACGAATTCTGCAACGACTAACCGATGGAATTCGACTCGGTCTAATCATCGCCATGTGTTCGGTTGGATTGTCGCTTGTATTTGGTACTACTGGTCTCACGAATTTTGCTCACGGAGAAATGGTGACCTTCGGTGGCCTTATGGCATTTTATTTCAATGTGATACTTGAAATTCCTATTTTGATTTCAGGACCAGTCGTAATCATTTTAGGAGGTCTATTTGGTTTGTTGCTTAATTGGGGTATTTTCGCTCGCCTCACTAAGCGGGGAATAGGCCTGATCTCGCAATTAGTCGTAACTGTTGGATTGTCGATCATGTTGCGCAACATATACCTTTTTCAATTTGGTGGGCGGACTAAACAACTTTCAAGCTATTCGAAACAGACAAATCTTGAAATTGGTCCGATAGGCATTACTCCCCGTGACTTGACCACGGCCATACTTGGTGTGATCATCTTGGTAAGTGTTGCGTTATTTTTGCAAAGATCTCGCCTCGGAAAGGCGATTCGGGCAGTTAGTGACAACGTTCAGTTGGCATCGGCAACCGGTATCGACACTCGCAAGGTCATCAAACTTGTTTGGTTTGCCGGAGGTGCTCTCGCTGCGACCGGAGGCATTTTTAGGGGTCTCGATGAGCAGGTCAGCTTTTCGATGGGTTCAGATCTGTTGTTTTTAATGTTTGCGGGAATCACTCTCGGCGGTCTGGGTTCGGCCTTTGGTGCACTTATCGGAGGCTTTTTTATCGGAATTTTCGTCGAAATGTCATCCCTGCTCGTTCCGAGTGAGTTGAAAGTGGCGCCAGCCTTATTTATTTTGATCGTCGTTCTTATCGTGCGCCCGCAGGGTATTTTGGGCAAAAGCCAAAGAGTTGGTTGAGATGGATTGGAACCAGATCTTACAAAATACGGTTCGCGCGGCAGTAGGCGTCGATGCTATCTATTTCGCGATTGCGGCACTCGGTTTAAATATTCAATTCGGTTATACGGGTCTAGTCAACTTTGGACAAGCGGCGTTTATGGCCTGTGGCTCTTATGGTCTCGGAATGACGGCGCAATATTTCGGAATCGGGCTTTGGTGGGGTATACCGCTCGGAATTGTTTTCGTGATTCTTCTGGCCTTGATCGTCGGCATACCAACCTTGCGGTTGCGCGCCGATTATTTGGCGATCGTCACCATTGCCACAGCAGAAATAGTTCGGCTCTTCGTTAGATCAGTGAAATTCAATAAAATGTTTGGTGGTACAGAAGGAATCAGTAACTTCAGCCGAGAATATCGAGACTTGAACCCATTTGATCCAGGTAGTACGTACGGCATCGCCCCATTTAGGTTCAGTGGCTACACCTTGATAACGATCATCGTGGGCTGGACACTTGTCGCGATATTTGCATGTCTTGTGTGGCAATTGATGCGTAGCCCGTGGGGTCGTGTGATCAAGGGTATTCGTGAAGACGAGGATGCAGTTCGAAGCCTCGGTAAAAACGTTTATGCATACAAAATGCAGTCTCTTATCATCGGCGGAATCATCGGTATGTTCGCGGGCATGGTGCTTGCACTCGATCGTGGTTCGGTACAACCTGACAACTACAGCCGAGACGTTACGTTTTATGTGCTTACTGCACTCGTGCTCGGCGGATTGGCCAAGGTCTCGGGTTCAATTGTCGGTTCGATGTTGTTTTGGGTTTTGTTCGTTCTCTCTGACAATTTTTTGCGTGAGTTAACCCGTAATGGACCACTTCGGCTCGGTGATTTCACTGTGATTCAAAGCACACAAGTTGGTGCCGTCAACTACATGTTCGTAGGTCTCGGTCTGATGTTATTGATGACGTATCGCCCGCAAGGTTTATTTGGAAACCGCAAAGAGATGGCACTAGATGGTCGTTGATCGAACTTACGGTGAGGCTGCAAAAGCTGCACGGGCGGCGCTCGCATCTGTCGCTGCAACCCCAGGTGTGCAGAAGCCTGATTCGATTCTGAGCGTTGACGGGGTACGTCGACATTTCGGCGGAATCGTTGCGGTGGATGTCAAACATCTCGAGGTTCAACGTGGCTCAATTACGGCTCTAATTGGTCCAAATGGGGCAGGCAAGACGACTCTATTCAACTTGCTCTCAGGTTTTGACACGCCTGATGTCGGCGAGTGGCGATTTGACGGTCACAACATGAGTCGTGTCGTTGCTCACCGAACCGCAAGTATGGGTATGGTTCGCACATTTCAGTTGACGAAAAGTTTGACCAAGATGTCGGTGATTGAGAATATGAAATTGGGCGCTATGCACCAGGCCGGCGAAAAATGGTGGAACGGTTTGCTTCCGTTTGTATGGAAGTCACAAGAGAAAAAGATTGAAGAGCGAGCCGATGCTCTGCTGAAGCGTTTCAAGATGGATCACATGCGCAACGAATACGCGGGCACGCTCTCTGGCGGCCAACGAAAATTGCTCGAGATGGCACGCGCGCTAATGACAGAGCCAAGATTGGTGATGCTTGACGAGCCGATGGCAGGTGTAAATCCGGCCCTGAAACAAAGTCTCAATGAACATATTCGTGGATTGCGTGATGACGGCATGACGGTTTTATTTGTTGAGCATGATATGGATATGGTCAACGATGTTGCCGACTGGGTTGTGGTGATGGCTGAAGGAATGTTGATTGCCGAAGGTACTCCCGAACAAATCGGCAATAATCCGCAAGTCATTGAGGCCTATCTGGGGAGTCATCAGGGTAAATCTCTTTTGATTGAGAAATCATGAGCCAGAGTGTGCTCAATGTTCATGAGCTGGTGGCGGGCTACATACCCGAAGTGAACATCTTGAACGGATGCAACGTGACAGTTTCGGCAGGCGAGTTCGTTGGCATCATCGGACCGAATGGTGCTGGTAAATCGACCGTACTAAAAGCAATTTTAGGCGAATGCTCGGTGCGCAGCGGCTCAGTGATGCTTGGTGATACCAATATCACAGGCCACCGATCGCACGAACTTGTGGAACGCGGGGTTGGGTATGTACCGCAAAATCGTAATGTCTTTCCGAGTTTGACCGTAACTGAAAATCTCGAGATGGGTTGTTTTTTGAAACCAGAGAATTTCAAGAGTCGCTTTGAATATGTGACGAATTTGTTTCCAAGGCTGCTTGACCGAGCTGCTGTAAAAGCTGGCTCACTTTCCGGCGGTGAGCGTCAGATGGTGGCAATGGGTCGCGCGTTAATGATGGAACCGAAATTGCTCTTGCTCGACGAGCCATCCGCGGGACTGTCACCAGTTTTGCAAGATGAAGTCTTCGTTCAATGCAAGAAAATCAACGCTGAAGGCATTGCCATTTTGATGGTCGAGCAGAACGCGCGACGCTGCTTGCAAGTTGCCGATCGAGCTTATGTTCTTGATCAAGGAAAGAATGCATACACCGGTTCAGGTCGCGAACTTCTCGCAGATCCGAATGTGATCAGACTTTATTTAGGCACGCTGGCCAAAGCGACAGGTGGATAAAGAAAAGGCCCTGGACTTTCGTCCAGGGCCTTAACTTTTAGCGATTTCGAATTATTGGTTATTTACCAGCGTCAAAATTTTCGCCGAGCGCATTACCAATGTTTCCGTCAACGCCGTAGACCTTCTTCGCTTTCGGTCCGATTCCGTTCTCCACCATCGTGCGGAGAATTCGTGAACCTTCGTCGAATGTGATCAAGACGATCGCGTCTGGGTTAGCAGTTACGACTTCGCCGACTTCAGCATCAAATGTTGTTGCCTTCGGATCGTAGATCTTCTTTCCCTTGACTTCTACACCTGCTGCTGTAAGCACTTCCTCGACAACATTGGCCAGACCGGTGCCGTATGCATCGTCAAGCGCCAAGATGTAAACCGATTGGTTGCCGTCAGCGACGATAACTTCAGCAAGAACTGCACCCTGGAGGTCGTCCGGTGGAGCGTTGCGGAAGTAAAGCCCGTTGTCTGCGTATGAAGTCAACTTTGGCGAAGTATTCGCTGGGCTGAACTGAATTACGCCCGCTGCAGTGATCTTGTCGATAACTGTAAGCGAAACGCCAGATGATGCGGCGCCGATAATGGCATCAACACCTTCTTTGAGCAAGCGATCAACAGTCACGCTGGCTGTGTCAGTCGAAGTGTCACCAGAGTCGCCGGCGCTGTATTCAACTGGCTTACCAAGGATGCCACCGTTCTTATTGAGTACGTCAATTGCGTATTCAACGCCGGCGATCATTGGTGCACCAAGGAACGCAAGGTTGCCAGTTTCTGGAAGCAATCCACCAATTTTGAGAACGCCGTCGCCCTTTCGAGTAACGCCGGTCTTTGAAAGTGGGAGAACTGCCGATTCTGGAGCTTTTGCAAGTTGGTAAGTGGTCAACGAGTCATCAAGACGGTTGCCTGCACCAAATTGAAGAATGCCGTACGAAGCCTCGAGTGGCTCGCCGTTTCCGTTCATTGTGTTTGGTCCTGAGAAACCATCAAAGTCAACATCGCCCTTTGCCTTAACAGTTGCAATGCAATCTGCCCAGGTTGCTGGTGAGCACTTTGTGCCTTCTTTTGAAACAGCAACAATTTGGTCAGCAAGAGCGCTGCCGTCTGTGCCTGCTGCTTCTGCTGCAAGAGCAATCAACAAAACTGCATCGAATGATTCAGCTGTGTAGTTGAAGTCTGTGAGAGCTTCGTTGCCTTTGCCTGTCCAGAATGCGTTGACAGCATCCTTGAATTCAGGGGTCAACTCAACAAGTGGAGTTGTTCCCTTCATGCCTGACAATTCGCTGCCAGCTTCGTCAACAGCTGGTGCTGTCGTCTCTTCTGCAACGCTTGTGTCTTCTGTTGCCGCATCGTCACTGCCGCAAGCGCCAGCCAAAAGGCTGAGACCAACGACGAGTGCGCCGAAACGACGTACTGTGTTTTTCTTCATTTATTTTTCTCCCCCTAGGAGTCGGGCGACATTTTGTCGCCCATGGGTTTGGACCTTCAAGCCTATGGATATACGCAGGCCTTACCAACGCTGATTAGAGCGGTAACTAGTCAACAACCGCTGAGTTTGAGGCTTTCTTGAGTCTCTCATTGATCGCGATTCCAATGCCAGTCATTGGCGGCTTTACTACGACCACCACATCGACCGAGCGTTTATCGGCCTCTCGAAGACGCGAATAAATCTCGTGCGCATACTTTTCGAGATCTGAACCGAAATCAATGATCTCGGCAATTCGACGGTCTATTTCTAAGTTTGCCAAACGGGCTTCAGCATCTTTTCGACTGAAAGCTAGTTCGACGATGCAGTTTGGCGCATAATGTTTTTCAAGCATCCCCGATGCACGTGATTCACCACTTGGTGCGTCTATCTCTGTGAGGCAAAACTGCTGTATCGCTTCAGCTGTAATTGCGCCCGCACGCAGCATTTGAGGAGGGTTCGTTGTGCAATCCACAATCGTCGATTCGAGACCTATCTTGCAAGCGCCACCGTCCAAAATCAAATCAACATCTTGACCCAAGTCATGTGCGACATGATTGGCAGTGGTTGGGCTCACCCTTCCGAAACGATTTGCCGAAGGAGCAACTATTGCATCATCTAATCGCTCTAGAAGTTCGATGGCTATTCGGTGGTCAGGGCATCGAATCGCCACGGTGTCACGGCCACCCGTAATCTCGTCACAGACATTCGCACTTCGTTTGACAACTATCGTTAGTGGGCCAGGCCAAAATTTATCAACAAGCTTTTGTGCGATTGATGGTATATCAGTTGCCCATTTTCGCAAATCATCTGGCTTGGCTATGTGCAAAATTAGTGGATGTGAGGCAGGGCGACCCTTGACAACGAAAATCTTTCGTATCGCCACTGGACTTGACGCACGGGCGGCCAATCCATAAACCGTTTCGGTGGGAATCGCCACAAGCAAGTCGCGGCGAAGTGCCGAAGCTGCCTTGGTGATTGCTGATGGTAGCGAGCCATCCAGAATCGTTTTGTTGTTAGTACTCACAAAAAAACCCAAGTAAAGCATCGATGAACCCGAAATTTTCGGTTGTTGAGAAATGATCGCAATTTTTCAAAATGATTAGGCGACAGTCATCAAATGCTCGAGCCAGACGATCGGCAGGCAAAACAAAATCTTGGTCGCCGACAACAAGAACTATTTTGGCCTTAATGTTTTTGAGTTCAACTTCGTTGAACGGCTCACGTCTTGGTCTAAGCAACATCGCGCGAAGAGCATAAGGATCGTTGCCGCTTCTGTTCGCATAGTTGCCAAACTGTCGTGCCAAAACGTCGCTTGAATTTGCGGTGCCGTCTATGCCACTGACAATTCTCGCAGTCTCGGCTGGTTCGTGTGGACCGAGGAGTCCATCTCCGACGCCGACGAGCATCAACCGCCGAAAATATTTTGGGTTATGCATGGCCGCATCAAGCAAAGCAATGGCACCTAAAGAAAAACCAACCGCATCGACCGATGTTGTTCGAGCACCAATTGCTTTTCGGATTGGTGCTGAAATGTCTGAATAACTTGCGGGATCGTGTGGCTTTTCAGCTGTGCCGTGGCCCAAAAGATCGACACCGAGTACGGTAACGCCCGACTCGTTTACCAATTGCTCAAGACCTGATTTCTGCCAAGTTTCTTGATGTGAGCCACCCCAACCATGAACCATCAACAAAGGGGGATTCGCACCATTTATATCCACACGGCGTAGCCTATGGAGGCTTCAAATAAGCCCCACTCGGAGGACAACTGATGCGATTTTTGAACGACTCGCCGGCGTTTGACCTTACATACAGCGATGTATTCATGGTGCCGAGTATTTCAGCAGTATCTTCGCGACTCAAAGTCGACTTGTCCACTCCGGACAATATTGGCACCACGATTCCATTGGTCGTATCGAATATGACCGCGATTGCCGGTCGCCGCATGGCAGAAACCGTGGCACGCCGCGGTGGCGTTGTTGTGTTGCCTCAAGATATTCCGCTTGATGTTGTCGAGACAGTCGTAAAATTCGTCAAATCGCGTCACACGATTATCGATACGCCGATTACGATGAAAGTTGACGGCACGGTGGGTGAGGCATTGAGTCTTATCTATAAGCGAAGCCACGGTGCGGTGATCGTCGTCGATGATCACGATCGGCCAGCGGGAATATTTACCGAACATGATGCTGTTGGTTTCGACCGCTTCACACAGATTCGCAATGTTATGAGCAGCGAGATGTTCACTTTGAGTGATTCAATGTCGCCAGAAGAAATGTTTGAGCACTTGACCGACGCTCGTCTCTCGGTGGCGCCGGTGATCGATAAAAAAGAGCGGCTTGTTGGCGTCATCACCCGAAATGGTGCACTCCGGAGCACGATATATAGACCTGCCCTAGATAAAGATGGAAGTCTTTTGATCTCGGCCGCAGTTGGCGTAAATGCCGACCCAGCAGAGCGTGCAAAGAAGTTAAAACAAATGGGCGTAGATGTGATCGTTGTAGACACCGCGCACGGGCATCAAGTGAGAATGTTGGACGCCGTCGCCGAGGTGAAAAAAGTTGTCGGTAACACGAAGGTCGTTGCGGGCAACGTCGTAACTATCGAAGGCACAAGAGACATCATTAATGCTGGCGCAGACATTGTAAAAGTCGGGGTTGGCCCCGGTGCGATGTGTACGACCCGCATGATGACGGGTGTGGGACGCCCTCAATTTTCGGCGGTACTTGATTGTGCACAGGTGGCAACCGACCTCGGTAAACATGTTTGGGCCGATGGCGGTGTGCGTTACCCGCGTGATGTCGCGCTCGGTCTTGCTGCAGGTGCAGCCAACGTAATGTTCGGGTCGCTGCTCGCTGGCACTTATGAATCTGCGGCAGATACTTTACGAGACACCAACGGCCGACTTTATAAAGAAAGTTTTGGAATGGCGTCGAATCGTGCCGTTAGAAACCGCACGCGAACCGAGAGTGCATTTGAGCGTGCAAGAAAAGAGCTTTTCGAAGAGGGTATAAGTTCATCGCGTATGTATCTCGACACGCAAAGACCAAGTGTCGAAGATATTATCGACCAAATTATTTCAGGCGTGCGTTCGTCGTGCACATATGCAGGAGCATCAAATATTCGCGAATTTCACGACCGTGCCGTAATCGGTGTGCAGAGCGCGTCGGGCTACGACGAAGGTCGCCCTCAAGATACGAGTTGGTAGTTGATACAAATGTTGTGGCTTTGATGAAAATTGTTGTCGCAATCGATGGGCCAGCAGGCGCGGGGAAGTCGACTATAGCTAAGGCTTTGGCCGACCAGTTGAAGTTGCGGTATTTGGACACCGGTGCGATGTATCGAGCCGTCACTTTTGCCGCACTAGATCGTCAGGTTGAATTGAACGATGAGCAAGCTGTCGCCAAAATCGCGCGAGAATGCATCATGCAGATCGACGACGACTCAATTTCTATTGATGGAGTTGACGCGACCAAGGCGATTCGTGGGCAAGAAGTTACTCGGGCCGTGAGCGTAGTAGCGACTAACTCACTTGTGCGCACTGAGCTGCGCAATCGTCAACGACGTTGGGTGGACGAAAATAGTGGCGGTGTTGTTGAAGGTCGTGATATCGGTTCGGTTGTGTTTCCCGATGCAACCTTGAAGGTCTATTTGACAGCGTCGCCAATGGTGCGAGCCCAACGTCGAGTAGCGCAATCGGGTGGCGATGTCGATCAGATTGCGCGCGAAATATCAGAACGTGATCAGCGAGATTCGAGCAGATCAGATAGTCCGTTGATGAAGACAAATGATTCGATAACAATTGACACCAGTAACCGCCCAATTGACGAAGTTGTCATGCAACTTCGCCGACTTGTCTCGCAGAATGAACCTGCCGTTGATGCGCAGGGCTGACGCANNGGCTGACGCAGGGCTGAAGCAATCATGACTCGAGTTAAGACGTTTCTGGTTGGTCGCGGAGCATCAAGCCGAATTTTTTATCGGGTAATCAGATTTGTTATCGCGTTATTCTGTCGAATCTATTTTCGCCTGAGGATATACGGAAAGGAAAATATCCCCAAATCTGGAGCATTTATTTTGGCGCCGATTCATCGATCGAACGTAGACACACCGGTTGTTAGTTTGGTGACGACTCGTCGTCTCAGGTTCATGGGCAAAGACTCGCTCTGGAAGGTAAAACCAATCGCGGTGATTTTGTCGGCACTGGGTGGGTTTCCAGTGACGCGAGGTTCGGCCGATCTAGAGGCTCTGAAGCGTTGCCTTGCCGTATTGAAACTCGGTGAACCATTAGTGATGTTTCCTGAGGGCACTCGGCAATCTGGGCCGAAGATTCATCCGCTGTTTGACGGTGCCGCTTATTTGGCAATTAAAGCCGAGGTGCCAATCGTGCCGGTTGGCTTCGGTGGCACTGAGGACGTGATGCCGAAGGGTTCGAAGAAAATTCTTCCCCGTCGGTGCTCTGTCGTTGTAGGCAGTCCGATCTTTCCACCAAAGGCAGATTCAGGACGTTTGCC